>CAIWIS010000873.1 GCA_903912795.1 uncultured Bacteroidales bacterium | reverse complement strand
GTTGATAGACTATTCAACAATGGGTTGGTACTTCGGAACGAAGACAAAGATGACCGTCGGAAGAAATCGGTCGAAATCACTGAAAAAGGCTTAGCGCTTTTAAACAATATGCTTCAAGTTGAACTGGAAGGAGACAAACTGCTTCAAAATCTGACTCTTGAAGAGGTTAATCAATTAAACTCATTGCTTGATAAAATAAGGACGCAGGAATCTTGATTCTTGTGTTAGTTCTTAATTCAGAACTCAAAATTTAAACATGTGTTACAAAAAGCATAGTATTTGAGTGTAACACCATTTTGTAAGCAAGTCCGGGATTGAATAAGCGTGAAAAAAGACGTCGTTTGCGGGTATTAAATGCCAGCAAATTGATGTCTTTTTTATGTAAAAAATCGTCAATTTGTTCGGGCGAAGTACTTGATACAATAAAGGAATAATTTGTTTTAATATCCGGATAATGTTTTGAAAAATAAGTTTTTATCCCCTCCAGCATCACCTCGCTCCAAGCATCATTTTTATCGGACGAATGTACAAAATACAATTCGGGGCTTTCGGTTCTGAAAAGTTCAATGGTTTTATCAATAGCAATTAAATCATTCTGATCAAAATTGGTTAAAAATGCAATGCGATTGATTTCGCAATTTTCACTAACCTGCGATGGAATTGCAAAAACGGGTGAATTTGTAGTTTCAATCACTTCGGCAGCAACACTTCCAATTAATTCATTACCCGGGCGCCTTCCGTGTGTACCCATAACAATTAAGTCGGGCTTTGATTTTTTACAATAATCAGGAATAACTTCATCGGGCACTCCTTGTTTCAATATAAATTCATAATGAACTTTTGGAATTTCACCTTGGTTTATACGTACGGCTAACTTGTTTTTAAGATTTTGAACATCAGCATTTGTAGTTGTAATTATTCTACGCAACAGATCATTATCGGTAATACTGTAAGTACTTATATCATTGTTGCTTGTAATGGTAAATGCAGGAATATGATATACATATAAAAATTCAATTGTAGCTTTGATACGATATGCAAAATTGAAACCGTAATCAATCGTTTTTTCTACTATATCGGCAAAATCAATGGGTATGAGAATTGTCTTTTTAGCAGGTTTGGGGTTTTCGCATTCCCATTCCTTTTCAACCGATTCCACAATTGTAAGCGCTTGAGGCAAATCACTCTCTTTGATACGAACGCGCACACCAACAGCCAGTTCGGGGTTTTCGAGATTTAAATTGTGAATTTCGGTCTGAATACCTTTGCTCATAAGCACAGTTTTAATCATCTGAGCTCGATGGTAAGTACGAATTGCTAGGGTAACAAGTTTATCGGTCATAATGTATTATTTTTAAAAATTAAAAATATAATTTACACACAAAAACGAGACTTCAAAGATACAATAATTTAAGTCGGACTACAAAAATCTAAACAATAAAAATTAAATTGTTTGTGGCAACTCCTTTATCGTATTTATTCTATTGGATGTTTTATGTAATTTGGCAAGAAACACATTTAGCTGGTCCTGATAATCGATAAAATAATCGGGGTGCAACTTGCGTTGAACCAACCCAATAAGTCGTTTAACAAGCAAGCCTATTTTAAAATCGTAGCCCGAAAACTTAGCTCCAAACATTTTAGACGGTTGTTCAAATTCGCGCTGAAGAACCCAAAGAATTAAATCAGCTTCCAACTTTTTGTTTTTGGCTTCAATCATAAATTCGTTTATACATTTAATGCTAGCCGAAAGCATTTTGACACGTTGATGTTGAAGGGTTCTACCTTTAAATTCTTTTTCTGAAATGGTAATCAGTTTTTCAATTGTTTCGTCGAACAACTGCTGCTCACCACTCTCTGTATCCAAATAATTAATCAGCAAAAAATCGTAATTATGCCCTTTTTTGGATAATTTCAATAACATTTCGACCAATTCAGCTTTTGGAAAAAATTGTAATTGTTCTTTTAATAGGACTTTATTTATGGGCATAATATAATTAGCAAAATTATTTTTTTGATTTGAACATTGCTAGAGCAAACTACAACTTAATGTTACCAGAAAAGGTACACTTAAATCGGTTATAAAACCGTGATAAATAGAAACAATAGAAAATTCTTTACCCGAATATCGAACAATTCCCGGAAACGTAGTATCCATTGTAGTGGCTCCTCCAGCAGCGATAGGTGCTAATTTACCAAAGTATTTTACCAAAAATGGAGCTAATAGCAAAGCCAACACCTCCCGAAAAATATTTGCTAATAATGCAATTGTTCCTAACTCTATACCTTTGTATTGTGTAATTAAAATACTCGAAAGTGAATAATAGCCCATTCCTGAAGCTACAGCTAACACATCGGACGCAGAATGATTAGTTAAAAACACAACAACAAATGCTCCGGCCAAAGTACCAACAATGGTAGTTAGAGGCAAAAAAACGATACGAATTGGTATGGTTTTAAATTGCTTTACTGTTTGAGGTTGATGTCCAATACTAAAGCCCACCGAAAACATCAAAGCACATAAAACATAAAAACTAAACTCGTACTCAAGCCATTGAACAGGAAAAATTCGGTAAATACCTAGCAATAAACCTACGGCAAAAAACGACAATATAATTAAACTCGCCTTCATTTAACCTTCCTCCACAATAGCCAAGCGCCAATAACACTTCCAAAGGTTGCAAACAAAGCTATCAAAAACGCTTCGAATCCTAATACATGGAAATTGGTTACTACCTGATCGTTAAGACCAACCTCGGCACCAAGCAAAAACAACAAAAGCCATATTAACACTGTAATGACTTTATTTACAAAGGTTATTTTCTGATTCCGAAATAGAAAACCAGTAAAAATGCCAAGTATTATAAAAAGTAAAACTGTATACATCAAATTAGTATGTGAAATTATATTAGTTAGAATTATATTGACTCTGCCTCCCGTCAGGCAAGCCTCAAACTCCTTAATGGGGGCTAAGTGCAATTAATTGAACATTTTATATTAAAATAAAAATTCAAAGAACAGGTTTTAAAGTCCCAACAAAGTTTCTAAATAATGTTTTTCTATGCCATATAATCTTTTTATGGCATCAATATCCTGTAAAATTTGCGTTTTATTGGCCGATGAATTTGTATTTTTCCGGCCCACTATCATTATATTTTTAGGTGTATGCTCTAACGGAATAAATTCGAACACATTGGTTTTGTAACCAAAATACTCCAAAATCATAGCACGAAGGGTATCGGTAACAATCTCAGCCTGACGCTCTTTCAGAATTCCAAATTTGGTTATATTGTTCAACTCACTAGTCACATGCATGGCTTTTCTGATTTGCTTGTGGCAACAAGGAGCACATACAATAAGTTTTGCTTCCGAAGTTATTCCTCTATAAATGGCATCGTCGGTTGCAGTATCGCATGCATGTAGGGCAATAAGTACATCAATGTTGGCTAATTGTATATCGGCAATTGTTCCTTTTACAAACTTCAAATCCCTGAAATTTGCTTTAAAGGCTATATCATTGCAAATTTGCACTAAATCAGGCCTAAACTCAACTCCAGTCATGGTGGGTGACAATTTTAGCACATTGGTCAAGTAATCGTACAATGCAAATGTCAAATATCCTTTAC
>CAIWIS010000872.1 GCA_903912795.1 uncultured Bacteroidales bacterium | reverse complement strand
TGGTGCTAATAATGTTACCGTTACGCCACCGACCGATTTTGAATTATCAATAAATGGAACAACATGGAATCAAACTGCTTTTACCATTACTCCATCAGCAGGTTCGGTAAATCAAACAATTTATGCACGTTTACGATCTGGTAGAGCTGTCGGTAATTATGGGCCACAAAACGTAACCTTAAATGCAGCTGGTGCTGTGGTTAAAACAGTGGCCTTAAATGGATCTGTGGTAAACACTCCAACCATTTTAGTTTCAAAAACTACTTTGACAGGATTTGGGTATTTATTTGGAAGTACTATTTCGGCCGAACAAACAGTTAGTGTAAGTGGTGGATCATTATCAAATAATATTACGATAACACCACCTGCAAATTTCGAAGTATTAAACCCTTCGACAGGGACTTATCAATCAACAGCTATTACATTAACCCGATCAGGTACAACCGTAAATGCAACAAACATTTCAGTAAGACTCAAGTTAGGAATTATTGCGGGTAATTATACAGGCAACTTAGATGTTGTATCAACAGGTGCTACAGCCAAAACTGTAGCTTTAACAGGCAAAGTATTTGCAACGCCTTTAATTACAACAACTGGTGGTGGAAATTATTGTTTGGGCGAAACTATAAATCTAACAAGTACTGGTATAGATGTTCAAAGTAGGTTTTGGACTGGACCAGGTAATTTTTATTCCATTTTAAATAATCCAACTTTAACTAATGCCACTGAAGCTATGAGTGGTGCATATACTGTTACAGGCAATGTTATTGTTGGTGGTAATTTGATTTATAATGGTGATTTTGAATCAGGAAATACGGGGGTTGGTAGTAGCTACACTTATGTAGTTCCCGGAAAATCACTAAATACAAATGGTAATTTATGGCCGGAATCAACTTATACTGTGGATACAAATCCACAGGCATCGCACAATAATTTCCCTGTATGTCCTCCCGGACCCGGTGATCCTACAGGTAATCGTATGATTATAAATGGGGCACCACAAGCAGGTGTTGTTATTTGGTCGCAATCAGTTTCTGTTATCCCAAATTCAAATTATGAGTTTGTATATTTCTTGCAATCTGTTCGTCCCGAAGCACCTTCGCAATTGCAATTATATGTAAATGGCGAAATGGCCGGACCGATTTATTCTGCAAGTAGTACTACCTGTATTTGGAATAAATATATTTACAACACTAATTCAGGTTCAAATAATCTTTTGAATCTTGAATTGATTAATATGAACACTGTAGCCAATGGTAACGACTTTGCATTGGATGATATTTCATTTAAGCAAATTTTATCGGCAACTTCTACACAAAATGTTGTTGTAAGTCCTTCAGTTGTTGCATCTGTAACAGTTACGCATTCACCAACTAGCGTTTATCAAAATACTCCTGTTGTTTTTACAGCTAATCCTGTAAATGGTGGAGCTACTCCAACCTATAAATGGTTTGTTGGTGGCGTAGAACAAGTTGGTCAAACTGCTTCAACATTAAATTATACACCAACAGCTACAGGTGCTTTAACAGTTACGTGTCAGATGACTAGTTCGATTACATGTGCATCGCCTAAGCCTGCAATAGGAAATGACAATATTACTGTTCAGGCGCCTATTCAGAATTATTGGATGGGATATATTGATACAGATTGGGGCAAGCCAGCAAACTGGACTGCAAATTATATACCTGCCACAGGCGATAATGTAATTTATGCAACGGTGGCCAATTTTGGTACAGCAGCTATGCGTGATTTACAATTGGACATAAATAGAACCATAGGTAGTTTAATTAATGCAACCATACGACGATTGATAATACCTGCTAATTTAACTTTGAATTGTAATAATGTCATTACAGTAACTCCGCCTGTTACGGTGCCTGTTACAAATGCCGAAGATTTGGTTTACATAAAAGCAAGTACTACTTTACCAAATGGTTCAATCATTTATCGTAATACTCAAAGTCTTCCTGCTTATGGAACTGTAGAAATGTATTCGCCAGCAAGTTGGGATTTATCACGCCCAATAAACCAAAAATATAATTGGCAATTTTTTGGAATTCCAGTTACTGCTGTTGATGCTTTACCAACATTTTATGGTGCTTATGTACGTGAGTTGATTGAAAGCGACAACGATACATCTACACACTGGAGAATGTTAACAAACACATCTGTTTTAGTTCCATTTAAAGGATATGAATTGTGTCAGAAAAATGCAAATACACTTTATACTTTTAAAGGACAACTTGTGAATAGTAACTTCGAATCCGGACAATTTGTAAAAACAACAACTGGCAACCCGCTATATCCTGGTCAGCATTTATTTGCAAACCCATATACAGCAGCCTTAGATATTAATTTAATAGATTTCGGGAATGGAGTTGAAAAAACAGCTTATTTATATGCTACTGGTACCTTTGTTCAATGGAGAACAAATAAGCTTAAAACAGATGGTGCAATACCAGGTCAATATTTTGCTGTTCCAAGGGGTCAAGCTGGAGAATTTGGCATACCACGCCAAGTACCATCCATGGGCACATTAATGGTTCGAGTTCCCAAAGCAAATGCCACTACTGAATTATCGTATGTTAATTTTGCATACAATACCGTAGCAATGGGAAATTTGGAACGTCAACGTGTAAAGGCTGCAACAATTGCCGATAATCAAACAACTACAGTTATAGATGTAGAAGGTGAAAATGCTGCTGACAGAATGTGGTTAATGAGTAACGAAGGATTTACACGAGGCTTCGATAATGGATTTGATGGTATTAAACTGAAAGGTAGCGCATTAAACCCACAACTTTATGCAGTTGAAAAAGATGGTGAATACCAGGTTAATTCAGTAGATGATTTAAATAATACAACTCTTGCATTTCAGGCAGGAGTTGATTTGAATTATGTTATGACTTTCACTCATAATGAAAATTCAACAACAAAATACAAAAAAATATTTTTACACGATTTAGTTGAAAATCAAATAATCGAGATAACAACAAGTGGAACAAAATATGCATTTAATGCAAGTTCTACACCAAATCCTGTGTTACGATTTAAAATACTGTCTCAAAACGAAAGCATTGATACTGAAAAAGTTTCACTTTCAAAAGTATATCATTTCGATAACAAATTGTATATTCAGAATTTCAGCGAAAATGAAGGAAAAGTTTTTGTTTATGATATTTCGGGTAGGATGATTGGAATTAAAACTATTAGTGCAGATCAAAACATTCAAATAGCTGCTCCAAAAAACAACACCTACATTGTAAAGGTGGTAATAGGAAGCGTTTCTGAAACCTCTAAGATTTTCCTTCAATAGTATTTTTATATATTATTATTGAGCCCAAAACAAACATTTAACTTCAAATGATTGTTTTGGGTTTTAGTTTATATACTATTAATTCAATTTTCTCATCACATTATCACATTATCACATCAACAAATGTCTTATATAATAAATACTTCTGAACGCTATCTCAATTACAATCAGGTTCTTAAATCTGAATTTACCGAACGAGTTCAAAAAATATCGATAAATGCAGGTTTTACTTGTCCTAACCGAGATGGAAGTAGAGGATTAGGTGGTTGTACCTATTGCAACAATCAAACTTTTAGTCCTGAGTATTGTAAACCTACAAAATCCATTACACAGCAAATTGAGGAGGGTATTGCATTTTTCAATCATAAATACGAAGCACAAATTTACCTCGCTTATTTTCAGTCGTATACAAACACCTACGATAAAATTGAGAAACTCAAAGCGATTTACGAAGAAGCATTGAAACATCCCAAGGTTGTAGGTATTGTCATTGGAACTCGCCCCGATTGTGTGAACGATGAATTGCTGGATTATTTTGCCGAATTATCCAAGCGCTATTATGTAATGATTGAATATGGCATAGAATCCACCAACGATCGCACATTGGAGTTTATTAACCGTGGACATGATTATGCCTGCGCCGAAAAAGCAATACGGGACACAGCGTCGAGAGGCATTAAAACTGGAGCACATCTTATTCTCGGACTACCTCACGAAACACACGAAATGATATTGAACCATGCTCGTCGCATTTCAAAACTTCCACTGACAGCCATAAAACTACATCAGCTTCAATTGGTAAAAGGAACTAAAATGGCCAAACAGTACACCGAACATCCTGAATGGTTTAACCTTTATACTGCCGACGAATACATTGATTTGGCAATTGACTTTATTGAATTATTAAATCCCAACATTGCCATCGAACGAATGATTTCGCAATCGCCAGCGGGATTTTTAATTGCGCCAAAATGGGGACTTAAAAATTTTGAGTTTGTGGTAAAAGTTGAAAAACGCATGATACAACGCAACACACGTCACGGAAGTCGGTTTATCGTTTAGCAAGCAAATCTTCTAATTTCATTAGTTCATCGCGGAGTTGTGCCGCCTCCAAAAAGTCAAGCCTTTTAGCCGCCTCCTGCATGGCCTTCCGGGTTTTGGCTATGGTTTTATCAAGTGCTGGTTTTGTCATATATTGCACAACTGGATCAGCAGCTATACCCTGATTTTGTTCAGGTTCAATATACGCATTTGGTTCAACTTTGCTCAACGAATTGCGTTCGCCTTTGATAATAGCTGTTGGCGTAATTCCATGTAACTCATTATAAGCCAATTGCTTTTCGCGTCTACGGTTTGTTTCCATTATGGTTTTAGCCATACTATCCGTAATTTTATCAGCATACATTATTACGCGCCCATTCAAGTTACGAGCAGCACGTCCGGCAGTTTGAGTCAACGAACGGTGTGAGCGCAAAAAGCCTTCTTTATCAGCATCTAAAATGGCCACCAACGACACTTCGGGCAAATCCAAACCTTCACGCAACAAATTCACACCAACAAGTACATCATACACTCCGCGTCGCAAATCTTCCATAATTTGCACCCTATCAAGCGTATCCACATCGGAGTGAATATAATTACAACGCACATTCATTTTAGCCAAATAATCGGTTAACTCTTCAGCCATACGTTTGGTAAGTGTTGTAATCAATACGCGCTCGTTCAATTCAGTACGTACCACAATTTCTTCGAGCAAATCATCAATCTGATTTAAACTGGGGCGTACATCAATTATTGGATCGAGTAGTCCGGTAGGTCTAATGAGTTGATCAATGATAATACCTTCACTTTTGGCCAACTCATAATCGGCAGGAGTAGCACTTACATAAATGGTTTGGGGAGTCAGCGTCTCAAATTCTTCGAATTTTAATGGACGATTGTCCTTTGCCGAAGGCAATCTGAAGCCATATTCAACTAAATTCAGTTTACGAGCGGCATCGCCACCAAACATGGCTTTAATCTGAGGCAAGGTAACGTGACTTTCGTCAATCACCATCAAATAATCATCTGGAAAATAATCGAGCAAACAGAATGGCCGGGTGCCTGCTTCACGACCATCAAAATAGCGGGAATAATTCTCTATGCCTGAACAGTAGCCTAGTTCTTTAATCATTTCCAAATCGTAATTTACACGTTCGTAAATGCGTTTGGCTTCGTAATGCTTACCTATCGATTTAAAATAATCCACTTGCAAGTTCATATCGCGTTCAATAAACGAAATGGCAGCTGCAATGCGCTCTTTGGTAGTAACAAAAATACTGGCTGGATAAATTTTATAAGCATCAAAATGCTCAATTATTTTCAGGTTTACAGGTTCTACAGTCATAATCTCGTCAATTTCATCACCCCAAAAAACTACACGAATTATATAATCAGCATAAGCAGGAAAAATGTCAACTGTTTCGCCTTTTACCCTGAAATTTCCTCTGTTAAGTTCAATTTCGTTGCGGGTATATAAACTATCAACTAAGGATCGTAAAAAAAGATTCCGAACCAATTTTTGTCCACGAAAAATTTCAATTAAATTGCTCGTAAAGTCCTCCGGATTACCAATACCGTACAAACACGAAACCGAAGAAATGACAATCACATCCCTCCTACCCGACAACAGCGATGAGGTAGTTGAAAGGCGTAACTTTTCAATTTCTTGATTTATTGATAAATCTTTTTCAATATAAATATCGCTTACAGGCAAATAAGCTTCGGGCTGGTAATAATCGTAATACGAAACGAAATACTCAACTGCATTTTCGGGAAAGAATGATTTAAACTCACTATAAAGTTGGGCTGCAAGGGTTTTATTATGACTCAGCACCAAGGTTGGACGATCAACCCGCTCTATGACATTGGCTATTGTAAAGGTTTTGCCCGAACCAGTTACACCAAGCAGGGTTTGAAACGGTATTTCACTGTTCAATCCTTCAACGAGCTGACGAATAGCCTCAGGCTGATCACCAGTAGGTTTATAATTTGATGTAAGTTTGAATGACACTAATTATGGTTTATTGCCCCGCCTTGCGGGATGTCGGAATACTCCATTTGCAGTTAAAACCTAGTTCACTTCCTGCAATGGCATAATGAGCATAAGAATGATATACAATAATATACCAGGAAAACCAGCCGAGAAGATGGATACAATTACATAAGCAATCCTAACTAAAGTAGGGTCCAAATTAAAAAACTCAGCAATACCAGCACATACACCAGCTAGCATTTTGTTGTTCGAACGAAAAAGTTTCTTTTCCATATTTTATATTTATTATGACACTACAAAGTAACAAAAAAAACACGAAATAATACAATGAATGATTTGAAAAAATATTACGTATTTATCATTATGAACAATACATAGCAGCGGTTTGTTTCACATAAAAATTAAAATTTATGATTTCACGCATTCAAAAGCATTTAATAATCATTTTCTTATTGATAACATTTACAGTTTCGAGCAATTCAATATATAAAAATCAAGCCTACAAAGCATTTGTTGAAAACGATATGAAAAAATGGGAAAATATTATTTCCAATTTTGAAAAACAAAAACCTACTGAATTAAATCAAAAAATAGAACTTGTAAGCTATTACTACGTATACATTGGTCATTTGATTAGAGCAAAAAAACACGATACAGCAAATTTATATATCGAAAAAGGAGATAAATTGATAAACGATATATTAAAAAATTCACCAAAGTGTGCTACTGCTTATGCCTATAAAGGCTCATTTGGTGGTTTTAAAATTAGCTTAAATAAATTAAAAGCTTTCTCGCTTAGTTCCGAAAGCAATAAAAATATTGAAAAAGCGCTGG
>CAIWIS010000871.1 GCA_903912795.1 uncultured Bacteroidales bacterium | reverse complement strand
TTCTTTAGTAATATCGCGCTTGAAAGGCGTATTCATTACACTGAATTTGGTGGTTTTGGTATCCCACATGCAAAAACCGGAATGGTGCTTAGTGGTAAAAACCACGTATTTCATCCCTGCCAATTTTGCCAAAACAGCCCACTCTTCGGGGTCAAATTTCTTAGGGTTGAATGTTTTGGGTAATTCATTCACAAACCTGTCCAAATAATCGGCTGATGCTCCAGCCATGGAATGACTGATTACTGTACCTATCTGCGAATCGAAACTCCAGTGGATAAACATACCAAAGCCCATATCCATAAACTGCTGTTCGCGTTCGGGTTTGTTGGTGGTTTGTTGGGCTTGTGTAAGTACAGAAATAACTAGACTTACAACGATAATAATTTTAATCTTCATAACTTCAATGTTTTTTATTTATTTACCTATTCAATATTAATTCATTTTTTTATTTATCGGTTTGTGCGTTTTCAGCCATTCCTGCCCTTCTTTGGTGAGGAAAAAGTCCATCCATATATAGTACATTTTTTTGCCCTCGCCCACTGTTGCCCAATGGGTGGAGCCCAGCGGGATATGCAAAAGCGAAAATTCTTTAAGCTCAGCTGATTTTTCATCGGCATGCACTACAATGTCATTTCCGGCAAGTCCCAGAAAAAGTTGCTCCAGCATGGGATGCTCATGGGCTCCCACTGCATCAGGTCCTTTGGTTTGTACAGTTCCCAATGCCACACGGGGAACAATATCAGCTCGCAACACCGTGCGGCTTACCGTATTCGGACTTTTAATCTTTTCGGTATAAGGCTCACAATCGCTGAATCTGGTAAAATAAATGTCGTATTTATTTTCAGCAGGGAAACTTTTGAAGTCTACCTTATCCTGTTCGGATACCTTTTTAGTAAACTGGGCATAGTGCAACGTTTCGCCTTTTGGAACATTGATTGTTATACTTTTGAATGCAAAGGGCAATGCCATGGATTCGGGCACAATGCCGAATTTCTTTTTGCCGGCTTTGAGTGTAGCATTGCCTTTTACAAACAGAAACAGACTTGTGCTATCGGCGGGCAGTACGATTTTATGAGCCTGTGGCCCCCTCAGTGCAATATGCTCTATACGCATATCGGCCAATGCACCGGGTAATAATTCCTCTTTGAAGACTTTGCTCTTTATGCTTGACTCCATTTGCAGGTTTTGTACCTGAATTTTGTTCTGACTTACTAATCCGATTGGGGAAAGAATTAGCAGAAATAAAATAGAAAGAATAATTGAATTTTTAATCATATTGTTATTATTTATTGCATTTGTTTTATAATCAAATTATTTATTCATAAATACCAGATACGCATAATTAATACCTCCCGATATATGCAGGGTAAGTAAATTTAACCCTGCTTTTGGAAAGGTTATTGTACCTATGTTTTGGGCTAAGTTCCATTTGTGGTAACTACCAGTTTTTACAGTTGTGCTGTATTCGCCTGCAGGTTGACCATTAACCGATAGTTTGAATGTTTTTATATCGTTGGAATACAGAATGGAAACCTGATAAGTTCCTGCTTTTTTTACATTGACGGTATAGTTGCACCATTCGCCATCGCGCGTCCAGCCAATAAAACCTTGTCGCCTTTCGGGTGTGAACAGGTTTTGGTGTTTGTAATCGAGTTTTTCCTTGGTGTAAGATAAATCCACTCCTTCGCTGATTCGGAAATAAGCCGCATATTCAGCACCCGGCTCGCAATGTCCGGGTTGGTGATTGTAAGGGCCACTGCCATTATTAATCGAATCGAAGTCGTGATAGGCAATACCATCACCACCCATATCGAAATATTTGCACTCTACTCGACCCGGTATTGGCTGTGCTCCTTTTTTATAAACACTGTCTTTAAACTGAACGCCTTTGTAACCTTTTGGTAAATTATTTTTAGCATTTAAATCGAAACCAGACACCTGAAATGCAAGAATAGAGATCAGGATATAAAAATTAATTCTTCTCATTTGTTGTTTGTTTTTTTATCAAATAGAAACGTAGTTGATATATCGAAACGCAAAGTCTTTTTCCGGGAAATTGGTTTTGTTCGTAATTTGAATTCTACCCCAGTCGTATTGCCATCCTGCATAGCGTTCCGACGAGTTTTTAAGCCAGGTATCAGGGCCCATAGTTTTTAAATCCTTGCGAATCTTTTCGATATTGACTGATGCGTATTCTGCTTTTACAAAACCGTATAAAACTGTATCGTGAAAAAACGGACTACGGCTGACGATCAAACTGGAAGGTCTGCCATCAGGGAAAAATGCGGTGTTCTCAAATTTATCGGTTGTGTCGGGGCTATGACCTCCGAAAACAAACTCGGCAATGTTCAATTTGGCTCGCTGTTTAATTTCTTCGTTCAATGAAATATCGGGCAAATGATAGGTTTCTTTGAAACTTCTGGGTAGATAGTGCATGTAATGCGCCACATCTTTAGATATGCCATACAGGTTTTTCATGGCACCCGTAACGCCCGTTTCGTGCATTTTTACCAAATGCAGGTTAATCAGGTAATCGGCATCCATCAAACATTGCGGTAAGGGATACTGGTCACGGGGTTTGTCGTTTCTCAATAAGCCTTTGTTGTCGGACAGGAAAATAGTCTTTCCGCTTTCGGGTAAATCTTCACCTTTGCCTTTCATTTGGAGTTTTTGTAAACCATTTGTTCTTACTTCATTTTTAAACACTTCGGGGAAAGGGCGTGAACAATCAAAAATAAGAATATCCTCTTCCCTGATACCAGCATTTATCATGCTTTTTGCCAATACCACTATCATTGCCGGACTGTTGTTCAAGGTTTTATTAATGTCGCGGCCTGTATTGTTGAAATTGATTTTCACAGCCACTTTTTTATCAGCAACATTGCCATTTTGTTTACCTGTAAGGATTTTACGCCATGCTTTTTGCTCGTTTTTCTCGTTGCTTACCTCAAGCAAGGATTTTGACAACATGGATTGAAGCACTGTTATATCAATTGCTTTCCAGAAAACAGAATTCTCTGAAAAATCAAAATTAGAAACTTTACTGTCGTACACACGTACGACTTTGTTATCATCATAAGGGTGTTTGGCAAAGCCTTGCTTTGCAGCCCCAGAAGCGGGAGTAAAGCTTTCTCCCAAAACTACTTTGGGTGCTAATGCCAATCCGAGGGCACTGCCTGCTACTGTTAGAAATTCGCGTCGTTTCATTTTTATTTAGAATAAAGAGCAAAGAATAAAGACTTTTTTAGAGATTATCAGAGGCAGAAGGTGGAACCGGTGCTTTTGTTCCCCAATCTGAGGGCTTGTCGCCCATTTGGAGGACAAGCACTGCACCATTGATAATATCCTTGTGCTGAAACCAGCCTTTGTTCCAGGGTTTGCCATTGAGCGTTGCCGACTGCACGTATTTATTGGTTTCACTCAGGTTATTGGCCTGAATAATATATTTCTTCCCTTCTGCGAGTTGCATGGTTATTTTCGGGAAAAATGGACTGGCCAACAAATAGACATCCTGCCCAGCAACCGGCATGAAGCCCATGGCGCTGAAAACATAGAGCGACGACATGGCACCGCCATCATCATTGCCCGGAAGTCCTTTGCGGGTAGTATTATATACCTTTTCAATGGTTTCTCTTACACGGTCAACGTTTTTATCGGGACGACCTGCATAGGTATGCAACCAAGGATAAAGAAACGAAGGTTCGTTGTCAGCTTCGTGGTGTCCAATCTCTTTTTTCCCATTATTGTCCCAAGTTTCATCAAAATAACGGTCGAGAAATGCCAAAAAGGCATCGTTACCACCATGGCGTGTAATCAAACCTGCTACATCGTGTTGCATACTGAACGTGTACGCCCACGGGCTTCCTTCGTAAAAGGGTGGTGTCCAACTTCTGGGTATGTGATTTGGATTAAATCCATAAACCCATTTTTTTGAATTTGCAGTCCAATCAGTATCAAAATAACCATCCACCCATTTCCCAATTTCATCTTTTCCCCAGAAAAATTTGGTGTCGGGATTCCATATTTTCCAACCGTTCATGGATTGCGTTTTGAAATACTCATAATCTTCTGTTTTACCCAATGATTTGGCAGCAATGGCAATAGCATAGTCGTTACGCGAATACTCTAACGTTCTTGAAGATGGATTAGTAGATGTGGCTGCATGTTTTGCTGGATCATACAACCCATTGGTCATGTATTTTTCCGGCTGAAAATAGGGTAAATATCCTAAGGTAAAATACTCTGGATAGCGACCTTTGTAACGTCCATCTGGGCCGGGCTCAGTACC
>CAIWIS010000870.1 GCA_903912795.1 uncultured Bacteroidales bacterium | reverse complement strand
GCACCAGGCGAATAAACCTCACCAACACCCAAAACATAGCCGCTACTACTTCTAACCGACATTAAATTGTATGCTTCGAAATCACCAATCCTGTTATTTCCGGTTACTCCATAACCAAGACGCAATTTCAAATTCGATATTTCGTCAATATTTTTAACGAAAGGCTCTTCTGAAACTCGCCATGCTGTCGAAAATGAAGGAAAATAACCCCACCTATTTTGCTTTTGAAATTTTGTAGAACCATCAGCTCTTAAATTCAAAGTGGCTAAATAACGATCGCCATAATTGTAATTAATTCTACCAAAATAGGATAATAATGAATTAGCCGATTTACCTGTAGTAGCTATAGTTGAGCCTGTAGCAAGTCCCAGATTATCCATCCCAAAGGCATCAGTTGGTAAATTTGTATTTTTCAACGCAGAAGACACATTTACTCTATTCTGCCACTCTGTACCAGCAAGTGCATCGTAACGACTTTTTCCAACTTTTTCATTGTATCTCAACGTATTTGACATCGTTAGAATTTGAGTTTTTGTACTTGACAATCGACCTGAAATATGGTCGCTTGACATAGTGCCTTGCTGGGTATCAGCACCATAAAATACACTGGCTTCCTGTAAAGTTCGGGTATAATTCCCTGCTGCATTGAATGTGAATTTTTTTAAGAATTTGTATTCCAACTGCATGTTTCCAGACATATCGTCACTTATACGGTTACTCTGAGAATTCATAAGCGTCGAAACAGGATTGTATGAATAGGTATTTACGAGTAGGCTTGTAACGTCCTCTTCGGCAGAGTCATCGACCAAGTTAGATATACTAGTAATTGGAACGACTGGTCGGAATCGTACAGCATCACGTATTATACTGTTATATGCATCTCCACTAACCTGCAAACCGCCTCGAAGTGAATAGTTATAGGTGATTTGAGAATTCAAGGTCAATACATCCGAAATTATATTAGTGAATTTCAGCCTGTTATTGAGTTTTTTAAACGATGTATTTATCAATGTTCCTGGTTGATTAACGTAACTCCCGCTATAATAAACCGAATTTTTCTTAGTACCACCACTTATTGCAAAATTATAATCCTGAACTATTGCCGTTTGAAATATTTCATCCTGCCAACTCGTTCCTTTTATATTGCGATACAATTCGGGATCAACCCAAGACCTATTAAATTGACTTGTACTTGTCCCCGGCACATTATTATCATTTGCTAAAGCTCCTACTTGCAGCATTTTAACATATTCGTATGGGCTTAACACTTCCATACGATTAGGAATGTATTGAAAAGCTGTTCTTACGTGCAACAAAATATCTGTTTTACCATCATCGCGACCACTATTAGTACTTATAAGTATTACACCATTAGCACCACGGGCACCGTAAATGGCTGTAGCAGAAGCATCTTTTAAAATGTCAAAACTTTTAATATCACGGGTGCTTATGCTGGCAGGATCGAATGTTTCCAACGGTATTCCATCAACCACGTACAAAGGATTGTTTGAACCTGTAATAGAGTTTCCACCACGTATTACAATATTCAAAGCCTCACCCGGGGTACCATCAGTTGAAACTACCTCCACACCCGTTACTCGTCCTGCAAGTGCTTGGTCGAAATTCGAAGTGCCTGTTTTCGACAAATCCTGCACATCAATAGAAGCCACAGAACCTGTAAGGTCAATCTTTCTCGAAGTACCATATCCAACAACAACCATTTCTTCGAGCTGTACGCTGGATGCATCCATACTTACGTTTACCTTTTGTTGTGTCCCAATTTTCAACTCCTGAGTTTCGAAACCAACATAGCGAAACACTAACACATCGGCACTTTTCAGTCCGGGAATACTGTATTTTCCATCTAAATCTGTAACAGTGCCTTTACTTGCTCCTTTTACTACAACAGTTACGCCTATCAAGGGCAATCCATTATTATCTGTAACATACCCTTGCACTGTCTTTTGCGAGAAAGCCTGAGTAGTAGCTGCAATTAGCAGTAAGATTATTAATATCGATTTTTTCATTTAATTTTTTATTTGATCTGCCCCTAACCCCCTGAAGGGGGGACAGAGGTTAGTATTACTTATTTCTTATTTTCCAATTTTATATTTTCTCTTTCCCAATTCCCCTTTAGGCTTCGACTGAGCTCACACCGAAGTCTCAGCCAAACGGGTTAGGGGTCTCATTATTTCGTTTCTTTCGCCAAGTAATTGAAATCTGACAAGAAGTAGGAGCCGCCACGACCGGGAACAGTGGTATTATTTAGCAAGTCTCCATAAAAATACGATGCTACTTTAAAAGCTACAGTAAACGTTTTGACGTTTTTGTAACTGGTAATGTCGTACGAACATTTTATCCATTTACCATATACAGAGCCTCTTTCTAAATTCTTTCGTCCATCTGGATCTTCGCCAGTTTGGGGTCCTGGATAAGGTGTACCTATAAAAGTGGGCCCCCAAGGTGTCCCGCTTGATTTGCCTGAAACACTGCCTAAACTGATATTGCAACTAATATTTTGATTTATTTTAGTCCATGTTCCATTTACCCAGTTGCCATTTTCATCTTGAATTTTTCCGCCAGTGTAATCGGTCGAAATAT
>CAIWIS010000869.1 GCA_903912795.1 uncultured Bacteroidales bacterium | reverse complement strand
GTTGAAGAGCTGTGCATCGAAATACGAGGATGGAATTTTTCGGGATCACGTAAATCGCGCAAAAACAGCACTTCGCAATGCAATTTATACAAACCATCGCGTATCAGTACTTCCTTATTACCAAAGTTATATCCTAAAGAGGCAAAATGCTTTTCTATCTTTTTTTGAGTATCAAATTCGGGTTTGAATTTATAGAACTGCCAACCATCAGGAAGTAAATATTCCCGTTTCACATCGTCGGTATATTTACCAAAAGTAGCATACAAAACATGTTCTTTGAGGTAAGGTTTCAGAAGTCTAGATTCGTCCCACCATATTCCAGCTCGCTCAATTTCTTGTTTTGTAAAAGGTAACGCAGGATGAAAGTTGCCGGTTAAACCCCACACATCATTGGTTGGAATCTCCCAAATTCTGAAAAATCCTAGAATATGATCAATGCGATAGGCGTCAAAATATTCCGCTAATTTTGCAAAGCGTTTTCGCCACCAACTGTAACCATCTTTGGCCATTAATTCCCAGTTATAAGTTGGGAAACCCCAGTTTTGACCCGTTACCGAGAAATCGTCGGGTGGTGCGCCTGCTTGAACCTGTAGGTTAAATAATTCAGGATCCACCCAAGCATCAACACTACGTGGGCTCACACCAATAGGAATATCACCTTTTATTGATACGCCATTGGCGCGGGCATATTCATGAACTTCGGTGAGTTGCTTGTGTAAATGATATTGTAGAAAATAAAAAAGCGATATCTTTTCGTAATTTTCCGACTGTGGGTTTGCTAATTTCTCAATTTCTAATTTCTCGTATTTACTATATTCAGGCCATTTGCCAAATTCTGGTGTATTATATAAATCGCGTAAATACGAAAAAACAGCGTAAGGAACCAACCATTCTTTATTTTTATCAAAAAACAAAGAGTATTCTGACGAAGCAAAAACAGAATTGGAATCCTGAGCATAAATCTCGTTGAAATATTCCCATTTAGTACTCATTACATGCTGATAGTCCGAAAAGGTTTTTTCGTTTAACTCCCTTCTTTTGGCTTCGAAAAACGCTTTTCGTTCTTTGTTTTTAAGCTTACCTGTTTTTTCGAGATTCAGATAAATAGGGTGCAACGCATACACCGAAACGGCATTATAAGGGTACGAATCGTAATTTGTATGATAAAGTATGGTGTCGTTTATCGGAAGAGTCTGAATCATGCGTTGTCCGGTGCGTTTTGCCCAATCAACCATCAGTTTTAAATCTTCGAATTCACCAATTCCAAAACTTTTTTTACTGCGTAACGAAAAAACGGGAATAGCTACTCCGGCACCTTTCCACGAATCGATGGTGCGTATAAAATGTTCGTCGTTAATTACTGTAAATTCAGCATGTTGCGTTTCTTGTACAACTCTATTTGGACCACCGCCCCACGCCAACACTTCGTCAGTAGCAGTGTCTACTATCAAATATTTGTACTCAATGGGGAAATTTATTTTCTCTGAATTAAGAAGCAAAGTCCAATTTGGGAAGTTGGTTTCGTCAAGTCGAACTTTTTTAGTCAAATCCCAGTTTCCAAGTGCATCCTGATTGCCTGTAATTGCAAAATGCCTATCCTTTTCCATTTGAGGGCAATGCAGTTGAAATAACAAATTTCCCTTTTTGTTCGATTTGAATTTTACTTCATTCCGTTTAAAAAAGTTTTCGCTAAATACGGCTGTATTAAAAGGCGAATCGCCATAAGGTCCACGCCAATTATCGCGAATGCTAACAGGTAGCTGAGAGTTATAAAAATGGACTTGGCGCGTTTGACCCGTTTCGTATAATACCGAAGCATCGGCCTTTATTAATCCATAACGGTACACAATACCATTTTTTGCTGTATTGTAGTCAATCTCAACCGACCAAATTGCTTTTTGGTTACATTGCATTGCAATGGTATCGGCAACAATTAGCTCATTACCAACAACTTTATATATAAACAAATGGAGAAGTTCCCCCCACTGTGTTTTGAAATGTATTTGAAAACTTATCTTCATTTTAATTGATTTAATTTACACCTACAAATATAAACTTAGTAAGCGAAAAAAGTAATAACGATGCAACAATGAAGCAATTAAATCAGTGCAAACGATTGAAAAACAAAAAAACCTTCCGGGTTAGCCCAGGAAGGTTCTTTTTTTGAGGTTCGTGGCGGATTCGAACCGCCGTAATCGGTTTTGCAGACCGGTGCCTAGCCACTCGGCCAACGAACCTTGTTTTTCGGAGTGCAAAGATAATGATTTTTTGGGAAATAACTGACTTTGTTTTAAAAAAATATTCGTTGCGTTTGATTATTTACTTTTACTAAATAAACGCCCGGACTGAATTGTTTGTCAATTACTGTGCTCGTTTTACTAATTGTGGAGCTAAATATCTTTTGCCCAACTGCATTATAAATGCTTAAAAGTTCGGGATGAGCACTGATACAGTTAACTATAAGTTGATTATTTGAATTTTTAGCAATAATAAAATTCTGGTTTTCAGATGTATTACTAAATTCAGTAACAGTTGATACTGTTTTGAAAATGAGTTCGAAACGATTTTCTGATGCCATAATGTCTGATGTAAAAACGTATGGAGCACCATTTGTAATATCCATTTCTGTACCTAATGTATTATCGCGTAAAATAATCCGTGTATTTATTTCAAAATTATCGACTTGGGTAGCCTTTATGTTAAATGTGTTCGCAGCTCCGGTATTGAAGCCTAATGAAATTGATTTATTAGCTGACAGTCCACTTAATCCATTAATTACAAGCTTTTCAGTGCCTGCTATGGTGTAAATTTCGGGTATAGCGCTATTGCCGTTACTCATTTTTGGCGCATCGAATTGGTCATATTCATCGCTGGCATTTTCAGTAAAATACAATACTGTTTCGTCGGAATTTGTAGCGCTGGATACTTGTACTCGCAAAATTGGGAAAGCTGAACTGTATGTTTGTTTTGTTTTTAATGGTGTAGTATTAATGATTGTGTTGCCGTCGAGCGGATTGGAATGTGTACGCATGGAGTTGTCGAAGGTAAGAGCAGTTTCGGCATTTACCTTTACCCAAAATGCTTGCATGGGCGGAATATAACCCGTTACAGCACCTGTGCCACAATTGTTTGTGCCTATGCCAGTTTCGGTTTGTACGGTTTCGAACTGGTACGTTG
>CAIWIS010000868.1 GCA_903912795.1 uncultured Bacteroidales bacterium | reverse complement strand
TTGTTTACCAAGCCTCCGTACACCATGGTTACCACTTTTAGCGTTTCTTCGTCGGTAATTCGGCGACCGTTTACCATGGTACTTTCAATGCCGAGTTTGGCAGCAATGGCTGTAGCCGACCGTCCACCACCATGTACCAGCACTTTGTAGCCATCAATTTTTGAAAAGTCAGCTAATAATTGTTTTAGGCTTTGAGGCTCTTCCACAATTTTACCACCGACTTTAACGAGTGTAAGTTTATTCATTGTTTTATTAAATGATATTTAAAATACTATTCAGCAGACATTTAAATAGAAATTAAAAACAGCTTTATGATTCAAATTGTTATTGATTCTCAAAATAATTTTCTATTAGTTTAGTACTGAAATCAGCCATAAAAAGTGGTATATTCATCAAATTGCCATCCAATTTTAGATTTCTCAACGAAAAACGTATTCTTAATTTTGGTTGATAAAGTTCATTATACAGTGTTAGACTTCTACTTTTAACATTTTCGTTCGATTTTACTTCAATAGGAAATATGTCGTTCTTATATTGAATTAAAAAATCTACTTCAGCTTTATTGCCGCTCGTCCAATAGCGTGGTGTATGTTCGAATTGCAAAATTAAACTTTGTAGAATATAATTTTCTGTCAATGCCCCTTTAAATTCCGTAAATAACCTATTACCTTCGACCACAGCTATAGGATCCAATCCGGATAAGCGCCGAAGCAAACCTACATCGCACAGAAAAATTTTATAGGCACTCAAATCGTCATAAGCCGATAGTGGCAAGGCTGGTTTGGTATTGCAATTTATACGATAAGTTAAACCGGCGTTGTTTAACCAAAGCAAAGCATCTTCGTATTCACGGGCTCGAGCTCCAGGTTTAACGACCTGATAAATAAACTTTTTATTTTCTTTAGCAAGTTGTGATGGAATAGAATTCCAAACATAAACAATTTTGGGTACTAATTGATTATCGGTGTATTTTGAGAAATCCAACTGATAAGAGTTTATAATGTTTTGTAAAACAAGTTGCGTTTTAGCACTATCTTTTGTATCGAGATATTCAACAATTGCCTCAGGCATTCCACCTGTTATAAAATACATTTTAAACCGTTCGACAATTGGATTGAACAAAAAATCAGGTATTTCATCAAAATCATTTTTCGAATTCAGATATTCGTAAAGCCTGCTATCGGCAGCTTTTAAAAACTCTTTAAATGAAATTGGATGTAGGGTTAAAAAATTAACTTTCCCAACAGGGAATGATGCTCCGCGCGACAAAGCAACTCCCAATAATGAACCAGCGCAAATAATCGCATATTCGGGAGCATTTTCGTTGAAATACTTTAAGCTATTTAATGCGGCGTTACATTCTTGAATTTCATCAAAAATCAGGAGTGTTTTTTGTGGAACAATTGGTTTTCCTGTAGCAAAAGTCAAGTGTTGTAATAATCGTTCTACATCTTTTGTTTGTTCGAAGTATTTTTTGAGTTCAACTTGCTCATCGAAATTAAAATAGGCAATATCTTCGAAAAACCGAGTACCAAAATCTTTCATTATCCAAGTTTTCCCTACCTGACGAGCACCCTGCAAAATCAAAGGTTTCCGTTTCTCAGAATTTTTCCACGAAATAAGATTGATTAATATTTCTCTATCAATTACCATATATGCAATTTTATTTGACTGCAAAAATACACAAAATAAATCTATCAATCGCCATAAAATCACAGAATAAATATGAATTATGTGTATAAAATCACAATATTGGCACTTATTATGTGATTATTCAAAAAATACAGTCTTTGATTTTCGAAAAGTTAGTTACTAATTGTTTTAGGCTTTGAGGCTCTTCCACAATTTTACCACCGACTTTAACGAGTGTAAGTTT
>CAIWIS010000867.1 GCA_903912795.1 uncultured Bacteroidales bacterium | reverse complement strand
CTTGATACAGTTTGGTACCATAACTTCTTTAGATTTATTGAATTAAATGCAAACTTTACCATTGAAAATTTTGCTTATGATTTTCCAAATCCTCCACCTTTCTGTTACTTAAGAGGAAGAGGAGATGATGTAGTATTTCATTATTATGATTCAATTCAAGACAATGTAATTGCCGATGTTTGGGATTGGGGTGATGGAACTGCTACTGTAGATTCATTTTATTACCAACCAGAAGAAGACATTCCTTTTAATAGAATTAGATATATATTTAATTCAAATGACCTACCATGGACGCTTTCAAGTACTGAATATTTCCCTGTTGGTTTAAGAATTTCTGTTGATACTGTTATTAATAAAATTTCAAATATGCTTTGTGCAATTTCAATAACTTTTGTAGCACTATAAGGTACGTGCTTTTCTTTCAATTGTCTTTCTAGCTCTTTGTAAACTTTATATGCTGTAAATGTAAGACAAATATGAGCTTCGATTCTACGTTGTAGTCTATGATAAATAGGTCTTATTTTTAGGTCTGACTTGGCAACCCTAAATGCCTTTTCAATTTTCCATAAATGATGGTAGTTTTCGAGTATCTCATCTTTTGTGAGGGAAGAATTTGTGATATATCCTTTTAATCCATCCCAATATGCATCTTGATTGAATTTTTCCATATCAATCTTTACATTTAGCTCTCCTTCCAGCGTTAAGTACTTATTGTATCCTCTGTTGTTGATGCTGGTTTTGGTTAATTTACCTGTCCTCACCTGCTTTTCGAGCTTTCTCAACCCTTTCTCCCTATTATATTTGTCTTTTTTTGCCCTATCATCAGAGTAACTAATAATCAGCTTTAAATTATCGATCTCAAGCAATTGACTTTGGCCATTTTTGAGTTGAAGACTTAAAATCTTCTGTTGAACAGAAGATTTCTGATTTTTTATTCTGGCTCCTAATATAAATTCGTACTTCTTTATTTGTAGCTCATCTATATTTGACTGTGAAAGCAGTCCCGAATCTGCGATTATAGTCAATTGTTCTATTTTGTATTTTGATTTAAATGAATCTAATACCGGCAATAGTGTGTGACCTTCAAATTTATTACCCTGATAAATATCATAAGCCAACGGATAGCCATTCTTGCTTACAAGCAACCCTAAGATAATTTGTGGGTTTTGATGTTTTCCTTCTTTTGAAAATCCTGTTTTCCGAAGTTCATCTTCCTGGTCTATTTCAAAATAGAGTGTGGTTACATCGTAAAAAACCACATTGATTTGCCCACCTAAAACCTTTAATGAGTGTTCGTAGCTTATTTGCTGTACCAATTCCTTTTGAGTTGAGTGAAGCTTATCCATATATCGATAAATGGCATCTTCATTCCATTCTTTTTGTTCGTATCGGTACAGATATTCTGTCGTTTTTAATTTACTTTTGGGGTAAACCAATCGGTATAGAACCAAACTACGAAACAGCTCGTCGTTTATCTTATTAAAGCCAATATTATCAAATATCCGACCTAGCACAAGTTCAATTCCGGCTAACTTTAGGTGAGTTATTCCGCTGAGTAACTGTTCAACCTGTTCAATCTCGCGTGTAAAATCAATTTCGCGAACACCTTGATGCTCGTGCATCCACATTGATGCCCGTTTCTTAAGTTCAAGAATACCTTCAGTACTCGTAGATGACCCAAAACTTTTTAGAACTTTGTATTTTCCGGAGCTTTTGTCGACTACCTGAATGTAAATTCCTCCATTTTTATGTCGTAATTCCCTGATAAACATAAAAACAAAGATAGAATTTTAGAAATTAACACCCAAAATTTAATGTCTAAAAAATATAAATTACTGATTGTATGTATTTTAAGTTACATAAAATCTGATTTAACATTTATTATGCGGAAGTCAGGAAAAAACACTCCAAAAACTCAATTCCTTAGACTTTGGCTATTTTCAACCCGCTTTCACCATTGCCAAAATATCACACTATTTAGCCATTATCAAAAAACGACCAACCAACAAAAAATATCTCTATGGTTGGATTATCCGCGCATTAGAATATCATTCTTAATTGCATTCTATTTCTCTCTCCTTTGGAGAGAGTACCCGTAGGGGGAGAGAGGTCTCATCATCACATTACCACATCAACTTATCATCACATCATTATCATGGAAGTTATAACAATTGAATCCAAAGCATTCAAAGACCTAATGGAAAAGGTCAATACCATTGCCAAATTTGTAGTCAACTATCAACCCGAAGAAGTCAACGAAGAAGAATCTTGGGTGGATGGTTACGAAGTATGTACATTCTTAAAAATAAGCGAACGTACACTTCAGCGGCTCCGTACCAAAGGACTAATTTCTTATTCGCTGATTTCAGGCAAAACCTACTACACCATTGCCGAAGTAAAACGTATGTTGAACGAACGATTGGTAAAAAGCAATCAGGAAGCACTTGATAACCTAATTCAAAGCCACAAAACTTATGTTGAGCAAAGAAGAAATACTCGCACGGAGCGATAAGGGATTGAATGTATTCAAGCATTACCTGCCATTTCCGTTTCGGGTCGGTCGTAATTTTCTCAATCCATTGTACGAAGACAAAAAAGCTTCGTGCAATGTCTATTTCGACCGAACAAACGATCAGTACAAACTGAAAGACTACGGGAACGACAATTACAGCGGAGATTGTTTCAACTTTGTTGGTAAAATACTGGGAACAGACTGCCGTCACGCAGACAGTTTCACAGAAATCCTCCAAAAAATAAATCAGGATTTATGTCTCGGGTTAGAAAACGGCTCATACAATCATTCACCAAACTCAGAGCCCCCATTTGGGGGTCTACTCTTTATACACATCTTTTAGTGAATCTAAAGCGAGTTCGAAAGCATCATATTTGATATAGAAAATATCCATTCCATTTTTTATTGTAATATATCCAGG
>CAIWIS010000866.1 GCA_903912795.1 uncultured Bacteroidales bacterium | reverse complement strand
TGAACCCGTATTGCGCAATAGTGACCTGCTCGAAGGACCTTACAAGCATAAATGGAGTCCTACGCATCCGGCTTATGAATTTACGCAGAATAATACCAAAGTGATGGCACGTCGCACCAAAAACCAGAATCAATGGTTGATTTGTGCCTGGGCTATGGATGGTGTAGAGGGCAATGTGACGGTCAATATCCCTGATCTTGGCGATTATACCATTAATGCCAGAACCTGCGGAACGGTATATTTGGTAGAAAAAAATGGAACGACAGTAAGTTCACATTGGTACGATGAGAATGGAATGTACCCCAGTTTGTCTGCCAGTCAAATAAATGGTAGTTATGTACAGGCATTAAATATTAGTATTAAACCGGAATATGTTCCACTCGCTATTGGAGAGTCGAAACAACTTACTGTGCAGTATAATCCATCCAACACCACCCATCAATCGGTTGTTTGGTCTAGTTCTAATCCCACTATTGCTACGGTAAACAGTACTGGATTGGTCAAACGCATTGCTGCCGGATCAGCAGATATTTATGCCACCGATCAGGAAATGGGGCATCAAGCCGTATTCAAATTGACCATTCCTATTACCGGCATTTCGTTGGATATAACGTCGAAAACACTGGCTGGAGCCACTACACAGCAGTTGAATGCCACTTTGCTCCCTTCCACGGCAACCATAAAAACCGTTACCTGGTCGTCGAGCAATCCCAATGTGGCCACTGTGAGTGCTACCGGATTGGTTACGACTGTTGGAGCCGGTACTGCGGTTATAACAGCAACTGCAGACGACTACTCTCATCTTAAAGCGGATTGTAACATCACGGTAACTTATGTTTCGATTTCAGGAATTTCGTTTACCAATAAATTTATTAAAGTTGGATCATCTCTTGGAATAGTACCTGCTTTCACGCCAGCTAATTCGAGTAATACAAATCTAATTTGGGGAGCTTCGAGTGATGTAAATGTGATGAAAGTCGCCCCTGGCAACAGGAACGGTTTAGTTGTTACAGGTGTTTCAGTAGGAAAGGCTTCGGTAATAGCCACTACCGAGGATGGAGGTAAAACAGCTACTTGTCCGGTATACATTACAGCACCTTTGACAGGAAGTAATTTTTTTAGCTCAACGAATAGTGGAACATCCAACAATGTAAATGGCTACCTTGGCTATCAGTTTACACCGACAAGTGATTTCTCCATCTATGCTCTCGGAAGATACAGCAATGCTCAAATGACAAACACTCATACAATCAAACTATGGAAGGTGGCTGATCAAAGTTTAGTATGTAGCGTAATACTTACAACCACTTCTCCGTTTGAGGTGTTGGGGTATCAATACGAAAAACTTCCAACAGCTATTTTACTTAAGGCGGGAACAGCTTATCGTATTGTCTCAGAAGAAAAAGTTGGAGGTGATACCTGGAAGTCATTGGGCGCGATTAGTTCACACAGTGCTTTAGCCACAATTGATTATGGTGTTTCAGGCACCAGCGTTTTCCCAGCTACCATTGCTGCTGGTGCTGTAGCAAATAACGGGTATGGGGCACCTACCTTTTTGATTTCACCAATGGCAACATCCGTAAGCGTGACTAAACCTTATAAAAATATTGAAGTGGGTAAAACAACGCAACTCGTGGCTACGACTACTCCTATAGATGCAAATCGCTCTGGAAATTGGTCAAGTTCCAACAATTCCGTTGCAACCGTCAATAGTAATGGATTGGTAACGGGAGTAAGCGAAGGAACTGCTAAAATTTATTTCTCAACACTTGTCGACCCGCAAATGGATAGCTCCATTATATATGTGTATAATAATTTTAAGGAGAAACGGTATTACCTGGTTTATGGTGCAGATAGGAATTCAAATTTGCCTCAATCGACAGGTACACAGATTATTGATTATCGTCCAAATGGTGAGAATTACGGAGCAAGATCAAATGCAAAAGCTCCAATGACACTTGAGGCTACACCCGATCCATCGAAAGGATTAAATGGACAAACGAATTATTTTGATTATACCGTTAGCCCTTCAGCGACTCCGGCTGCAATGAATTGGTATTTTGGTTATTACAGTACTGATGCTTCCGTTCCGGCTCTTGATTTCACTGAAATCGATAGCGATTGGAAGTTGCATATCTCTTTTAGAACAAATATAAATAGCAATATTATGCTTTATATAAAAGGCAAAGGTACGGACGTAATGGATACTTTGAAATTGGGTACATTTAAAAATGACAATAAATCATGGAATACCCTTGATATTAATATGAAATATTTTATGGACCAGAAAGGTTGGACTTATACTGGAAACAACTCCACTTTAGGCTATTTTGCTTGTCTCACCGGTGCTGTTAATTATAACATTTTGGGATTGAAAACACTGGACTCAATTAACAATTACGAACTGGCTGTGGATGATATTTATTTTTCGGTATTGGCAGATTCGTCGAATACTTCAGCTATTCATGATGTACATCAAGATGCACAAATTCGTATTCTTGGAAATAGCATTATGTTGAAGGAGGGAGAAGGTATTCAGCTTTATTCGGTAACAGGAATGCTCGTCGGCAAAACGGATGGCAATACAATGAATACTGGAAACCTTATTACCGGGGTTTACATGGTGAAAACGCCTTATGGAGTCACTAAGTTTGTGAAAAGATAGATTCCATGCCTCTTTTATTTTAATTGACAATCATAGTGCGGTAATAAATATGTTCATTCCTATTAATCGTGCTCTTAAAGCAATTCAATATTTACAGTAAATGCACTTAATTATTCAACCCGATTACTCAGGAATTTCCACCTGGGTGGCTGATTATATTGCCGAAAAAATCAATCAGTTTTCACCAACAGCTGAACGTCCCTTCGTGTTAGGCTTAGCAAGCTGCGAAGCTATAGAGGTGTTTGTGGAATATAAAGTGGAATATCTAATTTCAAAAAGCAATATAACTTTAAACTTTGTCTGTCTATACAGCATGAAATCTGTCATTCATTCTAAATAAAAAAATAACATCAGTTTTTTATGAACCAATTTATCAATACACTCAACAAAAACCTTAACAACAAATTACAAATAATTGACTTAGATGAACAGAATCTTTTCGAAAAAGCACAAAAATCAATTACTTGTATCAAAATTGCTTACGCCGAACTTAAAAATTTTGTTTTGAATAATACTTTTATAAATGAAGAAGAAGAGATTCAGTTTTTTAAAGAAATAAAACCGGGAGTACTCAGTCAACTTATTTATTTTAGTAAACTCAATTATATTGATAGCAAAAGACCCTTGGGTAGTTTTGAAATTCAACAAAAATACCTTCTGAATGAATTGGAAAAGCTCACTTCGTATTTCAATAATCATCTTGAATTTTATCGTTATTACAGAATGAAATCGACATTTCTGGATGATAAATTATTTATTAGAGGACGTGAAGATTTCCACTTACATCTGGATAATCCCATGGTATATACAGATCCTGACTTTTCAACAAGCATGGATTATATGGTCGCCGAAATCATGGCAAATGATCGATTGGAAGTGTATTTAAAAACAGAGATAGATACATTATTGCTCAAATCCAATAATCCCAATTGGGGGCAACTTGGGTATTTAGGTACTACTTCACTCCAATGGACGGATAACAAAACGGCATTAGTTGAACTAATTTATGCGCTTCATGCAATGGGCTCTATTAATAAAGGTACTATTGAAATTCGCGAACTAACTGCTTTCTTCGAGCAAGCTTTAAATGTCAGAATTCCAGATGTTTACAGAACATTTTTAGAGTTTAAATATCGTAACTCAAAAACAAAATATATTGATGATCTAAAAGTCGCTTTGCTTCGTAAGATGGACGAAGATTTAAAATCTAAAACTCAAAATTCTTAAATTGAAACAACTTTTTAAGTCCTCCAAATCGGAGGACTTTTTTTTTCGACCGACTGGGTACAACTTGTGGGTTTTATCCATAAAAAGTCCCGAATTTTGCCAAAAAATAATCACAACCAAAGAGTCTTTTATCTTTACTCTTGGTTCTATAATCTAAAAAAATGGCAGAATTCAAAATCTCACTTCAAAAGACACTTGCCCATGAAGGCGAATATGTCAACGATCCTGATGATTCAGGCAAAGAAACCTATCGAGGTATCTCCCGCGCAAATCACAGTGATTGGAAAGGCTGGTCCGTTATCGATCAGTGTAAAATCAAATCAAATTTTCC
>CAIWIS010000865.1 GCA_903912795.1 uncultured Bacteroidales bacterium | reverse complement strand
CCAATTACTGGTTAATTGATGGAAAAGCATATTTTTCTATCTATGACATTTCTAAATTTATTGCCAATTTCGGTTCGCTGGATGCTACGCGTGATGCCATGCAAAAAATGAACGAGAAAGCTATTAAAGCCGGTTTAAAAGGTGTTCATTGGAATATAGTTACCTGGGGAAGACCAGTTTTGCCTGCCGAAAAAATGCCCACCATGTCGTTCCCCGATTTAATTGCAAAACTGGGTTTTGCTTCTGCAACCTCCTATGTGTGGATTCACCATATTTGGCCAGAAAACTTACAGGAATATAATTATAGTAGAGATAAATATTTTGAGTATTGGGAAAAAGCCAAAGCGGAAGACAAGGTGCCTTATTTTCCCAATGTAACCATGGGATGGGATTCATCACCACGTACCAATCAGCAACAACCGTGGAAACCGAACTATGGGTATCCATACACTGGAATTCTAATTAATAATACCCCTGAGAATTTCCGTATAGCGTTGCAAAAAACTAAGGAAAAACTCCTGAGCGACCCTAATGGTCCTCGAATATTAAATATCAACTGCTGGAACGAATGGACAGAAGGCAGCTACCTAGAGCCGGATACACGAAATGGCATGAAATACCTCGAAGCAGTAAAGGCGGTATTTAAATAAATAGTTATACTGAATATCATAAAATAATGAGAAAGTACACCATAATGTTGTTTTTTGCATTACTCAGTTGTAGTATTTACACTCAACAGAACAATTGGGAACGAAACTTCCAAAATCCTCCCGAGATGACTAAACCGTGGGTGTATTGGTATTGGATAAATGATAATATTTCGAAAGAAGGTATTACCAAAGACCTGGAAGCGATGTCAAAAGCCGGTATTGGTGAGGCATTAATCGGGAATGTGGTAGATGTACGCAACGGTAAATTTGGCAAGGCTAAAGTACTCAGCCCCGAATGGTGGAGTTGTGTAGAACATGCCATCAGCGAAGCCGAGCGGCTTGATATGAAAGTGGGTATGTTCAACTGTCCCGGATGGAGCCAGTCAGGAGGTCCGTGGGTAAAATCTACTCAGGCTATGCGTTATTTAGATAATAAAGAATATAGAGTTAAAGGACCACAAAAACTGAATCTGAAATTAGAGAAAACGAATCCTGATTTTCAGCCACTTATTGTGCAGGCATTTCCGGCTCCAAAAAGTGATGCAGATGCTATCTCTTTAAAAATTGCGAATGTAACTTCAATCGGTACCATAAAGAATTCCATGGTATTGTTCGATGGCAATAGATCTACTGCCGTAAAATTTACTGAGGCAGAGACTACCATTCTTGTCCAACTCAAAAAGGAATCCGTTTTTCGTTCAGTACAGATTTTTCCATCGGATACAGCTATGACAGCCAGTTGCCGATTGGAAATGAAGAATGCCAGCAACAAATGGATACTTGTCAAGAAGATAAAAATCGATCGTGGGAATATCGATAATAACGTCGGACCGATCGTTTTCGGACCGATATGCGAGAGTTTCAAAGCGTTTACCGCCAAAGAAATCCGTTTTGTATTTAACAGCATAATTGCCGGAAAAATTTGCGAGATAGAACTCAGTGCAGCTCCCCGTTTAGCCAATTATATTGAAAAACAATTGGGTAAAATGTCGCCGGTGCCCACTGTCAATGCCAACAGTTATTTGTGGGATAAGCCCGAAGAATTCAATGAAAAGGATTTGCTGGTCGATTCAAAAAAAGTGATTGATGTAACAAAATTTGTGAATGCTAACAATGAGTTGGAATGGAATGTGCCAAAAGGTGAATGGATTATTCAATATACAGGAATGACTCCTACGGGTGTTAAGAACCACCCTACAACAGATGAAGGACGCGGCTACGAGGTTGACAAGATGAATAAGGAGTTGGCTCAATATCATTTTGATTCTTATGTTGGGCAAATTCTCCAACGAATACCAGCCGATAAGCGCAAAGGATTCCGCCATGTGGTGGCCGATAGTTACGAAACCGGTTCGCAAAACTGGACGGACGATTTGAATATCTTATTCAAGAAAACATACGGATACGACCCCTACCCATGGCTACCAGTATTGAATGGAAGAATAGTGGAATCGGTAGATCGTTCGGAACGATTTTTATGGGATTTGAGGGGTATTGTTGCCAATAAAATTTCTACCGAATATGTAGGTGGACTTCGCGAACGATGCGAACAAAATGGTTTGAGTCTTTGGCTCGAAAACTATGGACATTGGGGTTATCCTGGTGAATTCCTGAGCTACGGAGGTGCCAGTAATGATTTAGGAGGCGAGTTTTGGTTGTCGCGGCCGGAGTTAGGCCCTGTAGAATGTAGATGTGCCACTTCGGCAGCACATACCTACGGCAAGCAAGTAGTTTCGGCCGAAGCATTTACATCGCATTGGACGTTCAACGTTATGCCGCGCGACTTCAGAATGAGGGGTGACTGGGCGTGGACATTGGGTATAAATCATTTTGTATTGCACGTGTATATTCACCAGCCCGATGAACGAAAACCAGGGGTAAATGCTTGGTTTGGTACCGATTTCAATCGTCACAATACCTGGTTTAGTTCATCGAAAACCTATTTCAACTATATCCGCCGTTCCAGTGCTATGCTCCAATCGGGTTGTCATGTTGCCGATGTGGCTTATTTTATCAGTGAAGATGTACCCAATATGACTGGTGCCATGGAGCCCAAACTACCTGCCGGATACGACTATGATTTTATAAATGGAGATGTGTTGCTGAATCAAGCATCGGTAATGGATGGTAATCTTGTTTTAAATTCAGGTGCCAGTTACCGTATTCTTGTTTTGCCTAAACGCGAGACCATGCGTCCTGAGCTGTTAGCCAAAATTACTGAATTGGTAAAAGCCGGAGCTACTATTATGGGCGATGCACCGCTACGTTCGCCAAGTTCAGAGAATTATCCGGCTTGCGATACGCAGGTTCGGGAAATGGCTAAAGCCCTATGGCAAGATACCAATGGAAAAACAGGAACTGAAATGCATGTAGGGAAAGGTACGGTTTATAGCAGCATATCGCTGGTAGAGGCATTTACACGCATGAAAAACCAACCGGCCATAGTGATGCCTGAAAATATGCTTTACACGCAACGGACGGAGGGAAACTCCCAGTTCTACTTTATTTCCAATCAAAAGCAGACATCGGTAAAAAGCAATATTTCGTTTCGGGTTTCTGGATTGCAACCCGAGTTGTGGGATGCAGTAACAGGTGAAATGCGTCCCTTGAAAAATTTCGTACAAAAGGAAGGGCGAACGATTATTCCGCTAGAATTTAACGGTGGCGATTCATATTTTATTGTATTCCGCAATAAAACAGCCGCCAATGGGATTGGTACAAATTTTCCTGTTTTCTATCAGGTAATGAACTTGCCCGAAAACTGGATTATAAATTTCGACACCACCTATTTGGCACCTGCCAAAATGAATATTACAAAACTTTTTGACTGGACTACAAATGAAAACCAAACGGTAAAATACTTTAGTGGAAAGGCGACATATAGCACCAATTTTAAATTCAATGGAGATGTTTCAATTCCACTTTATATCGATTTGGGTAAGGTGGAAGGAATTGCCACTGTACGCCTGAATGGTAGGGAAATCGGTACTCTGTGGTGTTATCCCTATCAGGCTTCTGCTTCGGGAGCAATAATCAATGGCAATAACAAATTGGAAGTTGATATTATAAACTGTTGGTGGAACCGCCTGATAGGCGACCAACAAGTAGGAATTAAACCACT
>CAIWIS010000864.1 GCA_903912795.1 uncultured Bacteroidales bacterium | reverse complement strand
TTCAAAACTATCTTTTATGGGTAAATAAACTTTATCGAAAACGGCGCGTTGAGCTGGTGTCATGCGGTTTAGCTCATTATCCAGCGTTTCGCCCATTTCGGTATTTTTATAACCGAAGAGTTTCAAATCGCCACCCAAATTCATGCTTTTTTCGATGCTCATTTTTTGTTCCTTCGCAGCTCGCCTACCCTCATAATCATCAAAAAAATTGGCCGGAACAGGAAAGGAATGATCTTCGTACATAGTCATCTTATCTACTGCCGGCATCCAATTGCGATGAGGCGCTTTAAATTGCATCATCAGGCAAAAAGGCTTCGATTTATCGGCTTTATCCAACCATTTTATTGAGTTTTCGTATGTAATATCTGTTGCGTAAGCACCTGTATATATTTTTTTGCCTTGAGGCTCTAAAAACTCCGGACTATAATAAGTTCCCTGACCAATATGAATGCTGTAATAATTGAAACCCGTTGGTGTACTTCCCAAATGCCATTTACCAATAATCGCTGTTTGGTATCCTGCACTTTGAAGTAACTTGGGAAATGTTTGCTGAGCTCCATCAAATTCAACCCCAGCACTATTATCATAAAATCCGTTTTTATGACTGAATTTCCCTGTCATGATGGCAGCACGCGAAGGTCCACTGATAGAGTTTGTAACAAAACAATTCCGAAAAAGCATCCCTTCCTGAGCAATTCGATCAATATTCGGCGTTTTATTTAAACCACTTCCGTAAGCACTTATTGCTTTTGAGTCGTGGTCGTCGGCCATAATGAAGAGTATATTAGGCCTTTGCTTGGGTTTTTCTTTTGCAGAAACAAAAAACGGTATTGCAACTGACACAAGTGTTGCTGAAGTAAGAATGATATTTGTTTTTTTCATCTGTTTATAATTGTTTTTTTAAAGGTCAGATGGAACTCACACATAAACATGCCCTTCCCGATACATTTCCGACTCTGTCGGAACAAGCTGGGACAAGTAGTGTGTCAAAGTTTGTTTGTCGTGTTCGTTTCATGGAATTTTTCATATTAGATCATCACAATTTTCTGATAATACTTTTTGTTGTTTATTGTAACATTCAATATATAAACACCACTCTTATACGTACTCAAATCAATTGTTTCAGCTGCATTATTTGATTTTTTATTTATTAGACTAATTCCCGAAATATCATATACTTGTATCAAATAATTGCCCGAAACGTTCATTTTCAATGATAATAAATCACTGGCTGCAAGCCTACTAACCGAAAATACATTATTAGATGCAATTTCATTTACGGCATTTGGATCTTGATTTACTTCAATCAAAAAATCGTCGAAATAGGCCGTGTAAGCACCCGTCAGAGCAACTGTTTTATCAAAATTGACTTGAATTTCGATAATCGTATCGCCTAACAAAACGCCACTGCCGAAATTGCAACTAAACTTTTCCCAGCCAGCACCTACTGTGCCGTGTGGGGTGGTAGGATTCATGCTTGCACCATTTTGGTCAACAGCTACATTTTTCAGATAAAGTCCTTTTTTAGTGCGCAAATCAACAAATACATACCGTCCCAATTCGTTTTCGGTTTGTTTCCAAAACGACAGCGTCATATTTGGCTGAATGGCAATTTTGCAGTTTGCAATTTTGTAACTATACTTCGCTGCACTTACTGTACCTATTGTACCTGATGTTTTTACAGCATACAGTCCACTACGTGGATTGGTAGTCTGAATTTCGCAAACGGGACTCAAGACATTACTTTGAGTCACTACTGCATTTTGATAAAAACAGGGATCGAGATTGAAAGTGCCGCTTTTAGTTGCCACATCGTTCACATAATTATATACTGTAGTACGTTTTTCAAAACTATTTCGATAATAAACCGGTCCGTTGGAATGCGCCACTGGCTGATTGGTAGTTGCAGCCCGTTGTCCTTTCAGCATTGCTACTGCCGCCCCTGCCACACGTAGCTGAAAATCGGACGAACACCACAGTCCATCAGCACTCGAAGTTAGAAAATACTGATTAGTTGGAATCATGCTCCAATCGGTTGCATTTTTCATAATGGCTGTACCTTCGTCGTATTCGTCGAACATAGCAAAATACATGTTCTGACATCCCAACTTTTTAATATTGGTAGCTTGCTTCCACATAAATTCACCAGCATTTCGTGGCGTATGGTTTACATCACCATCGTTCCATTGCGACCAAGCAAATCCCGGGAAGTTAACCACCATATACTGAATATTGCGGGCATCGCAAAAACTTTTATCAGGAGTCTGTGTACTCACTAGTAAATTATC
>CAIWIS010000863.1 GCA_903912795.1 uncultured Bacteroidales bacterium | reverse complement strand
GTTGCATCCAACCACCAACCATCCATGCCTATATCGAATAGGTTTTGTTTTATATGTTTCCAGTAAATATCGCGTGCTTTGGGGTTAAAGGCGTCGTAGACTTTTACATCTTCTTGTGGCCATGTTATAAAATCATACAACATATTTTGTTGCTTAAACTCATTGTAAATCTTAGTATTTGTACCAAACGAAGGCCAAACTGATATAATGACATGTGCATTCAATTGATGAATACTATCAATCATTTGTTTTGGATTTGGAAAACTTGGATTTCCAAATTCAGTCGAATTCCAAAGCTTATTATCTACTCCCCAGTATTGCCAATCTTGCACAATACCATCCAAAGGTACTTTTAAATCACGGTACTTTTTTACTGTACCAATCAATTCAGTCTGACTTATATAGCGCTCGCGACTTTGCCAGTACCCATAGGTCCAACGCGGAAACAGGGGCGCTTTTCCACTAAGACTACGCCACAAACTAAGTCCCTGATCGGCATTGTCACTTCTCATAAAATAATAATCAATACAATTGCCAATTTCTGATTTAAATGAAGTCGCCATTTTATTGTCTTCGAAAATGGTAGTAGAAGTATTATCCCAAAACAATCCATAACCATTAGTAGAGTAAAAATAAGGTATTGCTGTGAACATGTTCTTCTGTTCCAATTTGAGTGTTTCATTACGCAGGTTCATTTTACCTGTTTGATGCTGTCCCAAGCCATAAATAGCCTCATTGGGTGTAAGTTCAAATTGTTGTTTAACGCTGTATGCATTTTCAGATGGATATTTACATGCCTCAAATTCTGTCCCGTTTGCTTTCTCTGAAAGGATTACTTTCCCTTTAGCATCAGCAAAAGTTAATTGGCCAGTTAACTGATTTATTTCAATAGTAATATTTTCACTACCTACAATTGTCTGATTATCTTTTTGATAGGCGTTAAACTTTACTTTATCAGGCATTTTTATTACCGTAAAACTATTCTTCTCAAATTTACTGCCTTTTGGCGATTTTAGAATACGAACAACATCGTTGCTATAAAACTGAATCTCAACATCCACAATGTTTATAGTCATTTTTACACCAAATTTAGTCCGTTCAAATGTCTGCGAACTAATGCAAAGGGTTAACGTTAACGTTAACAAGAGCGTTACTATAAGTTTTCTTTTCATTTCTTTCTATAATTTCTGAAGTCTGATGGCAAATCCGCCACCTTTTTTCATTGTAATTTTAAGCTTGCTTTGAGCAGATACTTCTTTCTCGTTATATCTGTATTCAGTCGCTTTACGATTCGCATTCACACCATCAGTAAACAATTGTGCTTTGTAGTTACCCGAAATTATTTTCGACAAATCCAGCTCAACTTCACGTTCGGTCCAGTTGGTAAGTCCACCAATGTACCAATCATTACCTTTTTTACGGGCAATAACTATATATTCACCAAGTTTAGCATCCAAAACGGTTGTTTCATCCCAAGTAGTAGGTACTTTTGATAGATAGTTAAGTATATCCGGATATTGTTCGTAGGCTGTTGGCGCATCGCACAACATCTGTAAAGGAGCAAAATAAACAACATACATTGCTAATTGGTGGCAACGTGTACCATGACTCATTGGGCTTTCGAAATTCTGTTGAAATGATCCTTCAACAGAATTATTCATAGCACCAGGTGTATAGTCCAATGGTCCGGCCATCATACGTGTAAAAGCAATATCTACATTATGTTGGGGGGTCTCTTCTTTTGCAATTTTATTGTACTCATTTCCACGTACAGCCTCATAATTTACCAAATTAGGATATGTTCTGTGTAAACCGGTAGGCTTACTACATCCATGATAATCAACTAACAAATGGTGTTCGGCTGCAGCTTTCGTCAATCTTTCATAAAACTCAACAGCAATTTGGTCATCACGTTCTATAAAATCAACTTTCACTCCCGCTATGCCCCATTTTTCGAATAACGGAAATGCCTCCTTATACTGTCGATCAATAGTGTGCCAAACAGCCCATAGGATAATTTTTACATTTCTTTCTTTGGCATATTTTACAAGATGTTCAACATCAATATCGGAAGTAGGAAGAAATATGTCAAACGGATCGCTCCAACCTTCATCTAAGGTAATATACTCAATTCCATTTTTTGAAGCAAAATCAATGAAATATTCATAAGTCTTGGTATTCATCCCTGTTTTGAAATCAACGCCACTCAAATTTAGGGCATTCCACCAGTCCCAACTTACTTTTCCAGGTTTCACCCAGTCGGAATTGAATTGTTGTGGTCTGGCAAGTTTGTAAACCAAGTCAGAATCAGCCAAATCACGATCATTTCTTGAAATAGCCATAACACGCCATGGGAAGCTTCTTGTTCCCACTGTTTTAGCAATAAAATTTGCTCTTTCGTTCACTTTTATGCTGTAATCTTTCTCTTCTGTCTTAGCTGGATATGCGGGAAATTTAGCATCTAAGTTATTTCGAAAAGTTTCAACTTTTTTTGAAAGATACATGCCAGGGTAATTATATAGATCAGACTCTAGAACCGATAGATATACATTTCTAGCTTTTATTAAGGAAGGTAAGCTTATTAGCGTGCTTGTACGTATGTCGCTGATTTTTTTGTGTGTATATAATTCTTCGGAAGATGAGAAGAATGAACTAACTTCGTGGTTCATCATGTTTAGATTTTCTAAAAAACGATAGGATACCTCTTCGTTATAAACGATTAATTCTCCTTTTAAATTAGTTTGAAAACGATAAGCAACACCGTCGTTAAATGCTCTGAATATCAAGCTATAGCCTCCTTTAAAAGAAAGCGTCAATTCATTGTAATTATTTTTCACTTCACTTCTTATTCCCCAAGTTGTTTTAATTATTTCATCTACTGTTTTAGTGGATTGAGATATCAAGCTAGGATTAACACCTAACTGACCTTGATTAGTACTCATTGAAACAGGTGAAAACCACATTACTTCCTTATTATCAACAAGTAAGTTGTAATAAATCTTGTCAGTAGTTTTTACATTGATAGTTATCGAGTTGTCAGGTGATTTTAACGATATTTCTTGTGCCGAAGTGCTAAAATTTAAGGCTATCAAAGTGATAAGTGTTAACAATTGCTGCTTCATAAAGTTTGAATAATTGTGTTAGTATTTATGTGAATTAATTCGTCTTGTTTCCTATTACAAAAATAGAAATTCATTTCTGATATTAGTCTCCTTGTTATACTTATTTGGAGTAATTGTTAGAAAATAAGTTTCCATTTGTATCAAATAGGAGTATTAATTGTTCTTTAGTGAAGGGTTATTAAGCATAAAGCAATTCAAGTATTAAATGTTAAGTGTTGCTATTTTTTTAAATATCTATATATCAGATATATATGCCTGTTTGTTTTTTTATTTTAATTGATTGGGTATGAATAATTGATGTTTATAATTATGAAAAAAAGTATTATATTTGCTTTTAGATTAGATTGTAATATTATTTCAATTTTATTCAATTAGTATCGGTTATTTTTATAATTCAAACAGAGGTATTTATGATAATTGTTAATTTTAAATTGAAGTATTTGATTTTTTTCTGTGCAATTGGACTTTTGTTTTATCCAACTATTGTTGAGGCTCAAAGGCAAGAAATATATTTTTCGCATTTAACAGTAAAAGATGGTTTGTCACAAAGTTCGGCAAATTGTATTATACAGGATTTTCGAGGTTTCATTTGGATATCCACCAATAATGGTTTAAACCGATACGATGGTTCAACTTTCAAAATATACAAATTCGACCCTAAAAATTCAAACTCAATTAGTGATAATAGTACTGATAATATTTTAGAGGACAAAAAAAAGAAATTATGGGTTTGCACAAATGGTAAAGGATTAAATCTGTACGACAGAAATAATGATAGTTGGATAAAGTTCAATTCAATTCCTTCAGATGCAAACACACTTTCATCCGATAATATTAGCTCTATTGTGGAAGATATAATTCCAGGCAATCTTTGGATATCAACATACAATGGATTAAACTATTACGATGATAGCTTAAAAACTTTTCAACGATTTTTAGCAGGTAATTTATCAATAAAATATCGTGGAAAAAGGGTAAAAGGAAGTTTGTATAATAACGAGATAACTTGTATTTTTAAAGCTAAAAATGAAAATGATTTATGGATTGGCTACAAAAATAAGATTAGCAGATTCCTTAGGAAGGAGAATCATTTTGAGACATTTGATTTATACATTAACAACCAAAAACTCTCAAGCACAGCAACTGTTACAACCATTTTTAAAGATAGTAAGAATAAATTGTGGGCTGGTACTGAAGGATATGGGTTGTTTGAATTTGATCAAAAAGCTAAAGTATTCAGAAATTCAACCAATATGGGTACTCAAATTGGCAGATATTCAGTAAAGACCTTATTTGAAGATAATCAGAATAAATTATGGATTGGATATAATGGTTATGGTTTGGGATGTTATGATGTCAAATCAGGTTTGTATTCACATTATTTTGAAAACCAAAATCTTTCCTACGCTCTTAATAATAACACTGTTTATAGTATATTTCAGAGCAAAGATGGTATTTTGTGGTTCGGCACATTTGGTGATGGGATAAATGTAATTGATAAGAACAGGTATAAGTTTCAGCTTTATAAAAGTATTCCAAATGAAAGGAATTCGTTAAGTAATAACCATGTGAGGGAAATCTGCGAGGGGGATAATGGTATAATTTGGATAGGTACTCGTAAGGGTGTGGATCTCTT
>CAIWIS010000862.1 GCA_903912795.1 uncultured Bacteroidales bacterium | reverse complement strand
ACTAAGAACTTTTTGGATTATTCCTCTGAAAAAAAGCTCTTCGCCTATACCTGCAAGTACTGCTACTAGCATTAAATTTATTATTAAATCCTTGATGGTGTGAACGTTTAATATGCTTAAAGTTAGAGCTTCAAGTTGTGCTTCGGTTGCTTTCATCCAGTTTTCTACAGGTGCTAGTGCTTCGGGTAGTGCAATTTGTTTGTTTAAATCAGTAAGTAAATTTATAAACGGAATGGCTACAATCATTGTGACAGCAACCAACATATAATTCGAAAATTTTGCTTTTGTTTTAAGTTGTAGAAAATGTAATGGACTTTCGCTCCAGAAATACGCCATTAAAAATGGAACACCTACAAACAAGCACAATGATTGTATCAATTGCATTTGTTTTACTGTATTTATGTTTTTTAAATCACTATCAGTGAGTAAAGTAGTGAGTAATGTCATGAATATTATTGCAAAAAAAGTGACAACTATAAGTTGAATTATCTTATAGAGAAATCTCGAATTTTTATATTCACCTAAAATCATGTTTTTCCAATTTTAATGATGTTCAATTTTTTAAATACATAAGGCTGATTCGCATGTTTGAATCAGCCTTATTGTTTTCGAATGTCAGATTAATGTATTAATCTTCTTTTACTTGAGGTGTAATCAGTTTGTAGCCTTTACCGTGAATGTTGATAATTGCTACATTCTCATCGTCTTTTAATAATTTGCGTAATTTGGTGATATAAACATCCATGCTGCGAGCATTGAAATAGTTATCGTCAACCCAAATTGTTTTAAGAGCAAAATTACGTTCAAGAATGCTGTTGGCATTAGCAGCTAGTAAGTTAAGTAATTCCGATTCTTTAGTAGTCAATTTTTTAGAATCACCATCAATGCTTAGAGTTTGTTTTTGAGCATCGAAAGTAAATTTACCAATACTGTAAATAACTGCTTCTTTTACTTTTTTACCACGTACGCGGCGAAGTATTGATTCGATACGATACAATAGTTCTTCCATGCTGAATGGTTTCGATAAATAATCGTCGGCACCCAATTTGAAACCTTGTAAAATATCTTCCTTCATCGATTTTGCAGTAAGGAAAATGATAGGCACTTCGGAATTTACCGAGCGAATATCAGCAGCTAACTGAAAACCATCTTTTTTAGGCATCATTACGTCAAAAACGCACATGTCATATTTGTTACGTGTAAAAGCTTTGTATCCAGCTTCACCATCAGGTTGCAAATCAGCATCGTAGCCTTTTGTTTGCAAATATTCTCTCAATAGCATGCCAAGATTTTCGTCATCTTCGCACAATAAAATTTTAACTTTTTCTTCTGTCATAACTCGTAGTTTTTTAATGTTGGTATTGTAATTGTAAATTTTGTTCCTATGTTTAATTCGCTTTCAACTTTAATAGACCCTTTGTGTTCGGTTACAATTTTCTTTACATAAGCCAAACCAAGTCCAAATCCCTTTACGTTGTGGAGGTTTCCGGTAGAAACCCTGTAGAATTTCTCAAATACGCGTTTTAAGTCGTCTTTGTGAATTCCGATGCCATTATCTTCAATCGAAATCAATATATTGTCTTTTTCGTTACGTGTTTCAAGTGTTAATAGTAAATCTTTGTCGCTGTATTTTAGCGCATTGTCCATTAAATTGAAAATTACGTTTGTAAAATGTACTTCATCTATCAATGCCAAATCATTTGTTGCATTTAATTTCGAAGTTATTTGTCCTCCTTTGTTCGATACTTTTAGCGAGAAATTTGTTGTGATTTCTTTTATTAACAAATTTATTTGCATTTCCCGTACTTTTAAAATCGAAGTGTCTTTCTCAAAAACAGCCATTTGCAAAACCTTTTCGACCATAAAGCCCAGTCTTTTGGTTTCATCCCTGATTACTTTGGATATATGACTTAAAGTTTGAGGTGTTTTGCCCACGCTTGGGTCTTGTAACATTTGCGACGCTAATGATATACTCGAAATTGGAGTTTTTAACTCATGAGTCATATTATTAACAAAATCGTTTTTAATATTGTTCAGTTGTTTCTGTTTGAAAATGATAATAATAGCGTACGTAAAAATTAATAAAATCACAATAAGCATTAAAACCGACGGTAGCAATAGATTTAACGATTTTATTATAAAATTTTGCTTTGTGGGAAATGTAACTTGCAAAAATGCTGCTCTATTCGAATCTTCCGATGGAAATAATTTTTGAGAGTAAACATTATTATTGTTTTCGTGCTTATGAATCTCCTTTGTACATTTATAAATTATATTTCCTTGCTTGTCAACTACCGAATAGTAAAACGGTAATTCAACACCATTGTTTTGTAAAACATTTTCTAATATATTGTCAAGTTCTTCAAAATTAACTCGTTGATTAAAATCCTTGTTTTCGGATTCTTTTAGCCACCTAAATACAGCTTGATCCAATATTGTTTTCGAACGCGAAAAGTTTTGTCTGAATTTTTCTTGTAAATAACGTGATGTTTCTTCAATTGTAGCATTTCCATGACGTGTGCTCAAACGGATAAATGGTTTGTTTTTATCTAATTCTAGATTTTTCGAAACGCTATCAATTGTTTTTCCAAAGTCATTTTCTTTTTCGTTTAATAAAATGTTCTTCTTGTCTCTAAAGTCAGTTCTTTCTAAAACTTCGCCCAAATATTGTAATGCTTCATTTTCCTCAACTAATATTGCTGTTTGAAACAAGCTTCGGTCAACGCTCTCGTTAAACTGATTTTCAATCATTTCAGCATTTATGCTAATGTATCGAATTTGTAGAATTATCAATGCTACAAAGGTTACAATCATCGAAATGATCAAAATGTATATTGTTGTTCGTTTCATTCTGAGTGCAAATATAAATCTAAAATCTTAACATTAACAAGTTGAACGCTAAAATTTAACATTAATTTATTAAAATGGGCGTTTTGCTTGCTTTTGCGTTTTGATTTGTTTTGTTTTAACTTAAAACATTCTTTGTGTGTATTTAGTTTTGTAAGTCGCAAAAAATACCGTATTTTTGTTTCGCAACTAAATAGCAAAATCAATGCCTAATAATAAAACAATTAACTGGATAGCTCTTTTTGCTAGTAATTTTTTTGGTGTTTTTAATGATAATTTACTGAAAAACAGTATAATATTTGTTTCTGTTGCTTGGGTTTTGCCTGCGTGGTTAAATCAATCGCAATTAATTACTGTCGTTTCGGCAGCATTAATTTTACCATATCTTGTTTTTTCGCCCTATGCGGGTAATTTAAGTGTTCGAATTTCGAAGTTAGGCATTTTCCGTTTTTTCAAATTGCTCGAAATTCCAATTATGTTATTAGCAGCAGTGGCATTTTATTTTGAGAATATATATTTGGCAATACTTGGTGTACTATTAATGGGAATTCAAAGTAGTATGTATTCGCCATCGAAATACGGACTAATACGCGATGTAGGCGGCGAAAAGAAAGTTGCGTTTGGTAGTGGTGTGTTCGAAACTATGGCTTTTTTAGGAATATTATTGGGGACTGTTGTTGCTTCCACTTTTTCTGATAATTTTGGTGTCTGGAGTTTTATTGCATTGTTTCTAATTATTGCAGTAGTTGGATATATTTCTACATTACTGATAAAAGTTGAAGAAATGCCAATTGAAGTAAGCAAAGCAAGTAACAACCCATTTGTTTTTATAAGTCAATCATATATGTTGGCTAAATCATTCAAAGATGTTAATCCAGCAGTATTTGGTTCATCTGCATTTTGGTTAATAGGAGGTATGTTACAAATGAATTTAGTAATTCATACATCGCAATTTTACTCTGCTGGAAATACCACAACTGGCATAATTATGGCTATGGCTGCTATTGGAATTGCTGTTGGGTGTACGGTAGCTGCCAAAGTGGCTGGCAATACAACTGGTAAAAATATGATACTTCCAGGTATTGCTGGAATGGTTTTTTTTCTTGCAATAATTACTTTTTTTGATCTGGATATTTCAGTTTTTGCCTTTTGTGTGTTTGGCACTGCATTTTCAGGTGGTTTTTTCCAAGTGCCTTGCTTGGCAATAATACAAAAATCAAATTCAGGGCGCAAGTTGGGCGATTTATTTGCCTATCTCAATCTAACTACTTTTGTTTTTGTGTCTTTTGGCACTTTTCTTTTTTGGTTAACTACACAACTTACAAATCAGAACAGTTTTGTGGTTTTTGCGGTTATAATGATTTTATGCATAGCTGTTTTTATGTTTTTCAATAAGAAATTTAAACAGTCACATCATTAATTTTATGAAATGTAGTGGTTTGCAATTTTTTAATATTACTATACAACTGATTATTTTTAAATGAAAAAACTTTTTTTGCTCGATGCGTATGCCATTATTTATAGGGCTTACTATGCATTTATTCGTGCCCCACGTGTCAATTCAAAAGGATTAAATACTTCGGCCATTTATGGTTTTGTAAATACGCTCGAAGATGTGTTAAAACGCGAAAAGCCAACTCATATTGCCGTGGCTTTTGACCCTAGTGGGCCAACTTTCCGACACGAAGCTTATGAGCTTTACAAGGCGCAACGTGAATCGACTCCGGAAGATATTAAATTGGCCGTTCCGTATATAAAAAAAATAATTAAAGCCTATAATATTCCAATTTTGGAAGTGGCAGGTTTTGAGGCCGATGATGTGATTGGCACCGTTTCAAAGCAAGCCGAAATGGCTGGTTTCGAAGTGTATATGCTTACACCCGATAAAGATTACGGACAGTTAGTGTCCGATCATATTTTTATGTACAGACCTCGCCATACTGGTGGTTTTGAAGTGATGGGGCCCGATGAGGTTAAAAATAAATACGAATTAGATAGTCATGAGCAAGTTGTTGATTTGTTGGGTCTGATGGGCGACTCGTCGGATAATATTCCTGGTTGTCCCGGCGTTGGCGAAAAAACAGCCGTAAAATTATTGAAGGAATTTGGAAGTATTGATGCTTTATTAACTCGTACTGATGAGTTAAAAGGTGCATTGAAAGAAAAGGTTGAAAAAAATAAAGAGCAAATTCTGTTTTCGAGATTCTTAGCTACTATAAAAACAGATGTACCCATTGAGTTTAACGAAAAATCATTGGAAATTGAGCAAGTTAACGAACAGGAGTTAAAAGCTTTATTCGATGAACTTGAGTTCAGGACTATGACTCAAAATAAATTTGGTGCAAAACCTTTTACGTCGCTTCCACCAGATATGCCTACAACAACTATTCAATTTGCACGGCCAAAATCACCAGCTGGTCAAATGAATTTGTTTGATGCATTTGACGAAGCTGAGAATCCTATAGTCAAGAAGAAACCAACAGAAGTTGTGAAAATTCAGCAAGTTCTTGAACCTGTTGCCGAAAATGAGTTACATACATTAAAGAATGTGGCGCATTCTTATCAATTAATTGATACAAAGGTGAAACGTGCCGATTTGATTTCGAAACTCTTTATGCAAAAATCAGTTTGTTTTGATACTGAAACTACTGGTTTGGATGTGTTTTCAGCTGAATTAGTCGGTTTTTCGTTTTGTTTTGTTGCTGGTGAGGCATATTATGTTGTGCTACCAAGTGATAGGAGTGAGGCTGATGAAGTTTTACGCGAATTTAAAGCGTTTTTTCAGAGTGAGCATATCGAAAAAATTGGTCAAAACATAAAGTTCGACTTGCTTATGCTTGCAAATTATGGTATCGAACTAAAAGGAAAACTTTTTGATACTATGATTGCTCATTATTTGCTTCAGCCAGAACTCAGACATGGTATGGATTATTTGGCCGAGATTTATCTTCGCTATCGAACTATTCATTTCGAAGAGCTTGTAGGTAGCAAAGGAAAAAATCAGATGGATATTCGTTTTGTGGATATTGATTTATTATGTAATTATGCATCGGAAGATGCCGATATAACATTTCAGTTGAAACAAATATTGTCCAAAGAGTTAATTGAGAGTGGATTGGAAAGTTTGTTTTATGATGTTGAAATGCCGCTTGTGCGTGTTTTGGCTAAAATGGAACGAAACGGCGTGCGCATTGACAGCGAAGCACTCAAGCAAAGCTCCGAAATTCTTACGGCTGAATTACTGCTTATTGAAAAGGAAATACATGATATGGTTGGTTTTTCATTCAATGTCTCGTCGCCGGCTCAGGTGGGCGAAATATTGTTCGACCGTTTAAAATTGGACGATAAAGCCAAGAAAACCAAGACGGGTCAGTATTCTACTTCGGAAGATATTTTGGAGAAAATACGATCAAAACACCCAATTATTGCTAAAATACTCGATTTTAGGGGGCTTAAAAAACTACTTAGTACCTATATTGATGCGTTGCCATTGTTGATAAATTCAAAAACTGGTAAAGTGCACACTTCATATAATCAAACAGTTACATCAACCGGAAGGCTGAGTTCAACCAATCCTAATTTGCAAAACATCCCTATTCGGGATGCTCAGGGCAAAGAAATTCGGAAAGCTTTTATTCCAGATGCTGGTTGTGTGTTTTTAAGTGCCGATTATTCGCAAATAGAGTTGCGCATTATGGCTCATTTGAGTGCCGATAAAAATATGCTCGATGCTTTTAATAGTGGTTTGGATATTCATACGGCAACTGCAGCTAAAATATATAAAATTCCGGTGAGCGAAGTTACTTCGGATATGCGTCGAAAAGCAAAAACGGCTAATTTTGGTATTATTTACGGCATTTCCACTTTTGGACTTTCGGAGCGATTGGTTATTCCTCGTGCAGAGGCTAAAGAGTTGATTGATGGTTATTTTGCTACTTATCCGGATGTGAAAATGTATATGGACGATTGCATTCAGCGTGCTAAGGAAAAGGGATACGTTGAAACAATTTTTGGACGTAAACGATTTTTGGCCGATATCAATTCGCAAAACAATGTGGTACGTGGATTTGCTGAACGAAATGCCATAAATGCACCTATACAGGGATCGGCAGCGGATATTATTAAAATTGCAATGATTCGCATTCAAGATAGAATTGAACGAGAGAATTTACAAACCAAAATGACCATGCAAGTGCACGATGAGTTAAATTTTGTAGTTCCCGAAATGGAAATTGAAACAGCAAAAAAAATAGTTGTCGAAGAAATGGAGCACGTTTTAACCCTCAAAGTACCATTAATTGCGGAATATGGTGTAGGGTTAAACTGGTTGGAAGCGCATTAATTCGCTTTTGGTTTATTTCATTTTCGAACTTTTATTAATTGATAAAATTGCTTATTTATGCAGCCTTTAGCTGAGCGACTTCGTCCTAAAACACTCGACGATTATATTGGTCAAAAGCACTTAGTTGGACCAAAAGCCATTTTACGCCAGATGATTGAATCGGGGCATGTGTCGTCGTTTATTTTATGGGGGCCTCCTGGTGTAGGTAAAACTACATTGGCCAAAATTATTGCTAATAAATTGGATCGACCATTTTATACGCTTAGCGCTGTGACTTCGGGCGTAAAAGATGTGCGCGAAGTGATTGAAAAAGCGAAACAAAGCCGTTTTTTTTCGCAAGGTGGAAATCCAATTTTATTTATCGACGAAATTCACCGTTTTAGCAAATCGCAGCAAGATTCACTGCTTGGAGCTGTCGAGAATGGAACCGTTACACTTATTGGCGCTACTACCGAAAATCCTTCGTTCGAAGTTATAACTCCCTTGCTTTCGCGTTGTCAGGTTTATGTGCTAAAATCGCTCGAAGATGCTGATTTATTGGAGCTTGCCAATAAAGCAGTACTTGCTGATCCTGAAATTAAAGGCAGGAAAATAGTATTCGAAGAAACCGAATCCTTATTGCGTTATGCTGGAGGTGATGCTCGTAAATTATTGAATATTATCGAATTGGTTGTTTCGTCGGATGAAAATGAAACTATCCGATTTACAAACGAAATAGTAACCGAACGATTGCAACAAAATCCTATAGCCTACGATAAAGATGGTGAAATGCATTATGATATTATCTCCGCTTTTATAAAATCCATTCGTGGCAGTGATCCCGATGCTGCTATTTACTGGCTGGCTCGTATGGTAGCTGGAGGCGAGGACCCAAAATTTATTGCTCGAAGGTTGGTGATTTCAGCAGCCGAAGATATTGGGTTGGCCAATCCAAATGCTTTGCTTTTAGCTAATGCTTGCTTTGATGCTTTGACTAAAATTGGGTGGCCCGAAGGAAGAATTATTTTGGCCGAAGCTACCGTATATTTGGCATCATCGCCTAAAAGCAATTCGGCATATTTGGCTATCGACGAGGCACTTGCACTCGTTGAGCGTACAGGTAATTTGCCTGTGCCATTGCATTTACGAAACTCACCTACTAAATTGATGAAGGAATTGAATTATGGGAAAAATTATAAGTATTCACACGATTTCCCAAATAATTTTGCAGCTCAACAGTTTTTACCCGATAAACTTAAAAATACGTCAATTTGGAAAGTTCAGGATAATCCTTCTGAGAAAAAAACAGGTGAATGGCTACGATTTTTATGGAAGGACAGATTTTGATT
>CAIWIS010000861.1 GCA_903912795.1 uncultured Bacteroidales bacterium | reverse complement strand
TTGCAAATGCAGGAGGATCTAAAATTATAATATCATATTTTTTTTCGTTTGCATTTAAGTATTTAAAAGCATCTTCGGCAAACGAAGCGTGACGATTGTCGTTCGGAAAATTGAGTTCAATATTCTTATCTGTCAAGTCAATAGCTTTTGCTGAACTATCAACCGAATGCACCAACGAAGCTCCGCCACGCATAGCACATACCGAAAAACCACCTGTATAACAAAACATATTCAAAACTGACTTACCTGCTGAATAACGCTCAAGTAAACTCCTGTTTTCGCGTTGGTCAATAAAGAAGCCCGTTTTTTGTCCTCGTATCCAATCCACATCATACTTTAAATCATTTTCGATAGCCGAATATGATTTAGTATCCGAACCAATCAAATAGCCATCCTCTGGAGCTATTGGAGCTTTAAAAGGCAATGTAGATTCCGATTTATAAAATACGTTTTTTACTTGAGGAATAACCTGAACAATGGCTTTTGCCAATTCCATTCTCATTTCGTGCATTCCCACCGAGTGTGCTTGCATTACTGCTGTATCGTCGTAAACATCAACTATTAAGCCTGGAAGCGAATCGCCTTCGCCATGCACTAATCTATAGGTATTATTTATTGGAGATACTAATCCTATTGCAAGACGCATTTTATATGCATTTTCAATTTTCAGTTTCCAAAAACTTGCATCAATTTTAAGCGTTTCGAAACTTAGCACACGTACCGCAATACTACCTATTTGGTAATGCCCGATTGCTAAAAAAACACCATTACTATCCAATACTTCAACAATATCACCCTCAGCAGGCTTACCATCAATGCGTTGAATTGCTCCCGAAAATATCCAAGGGTGAAAGCGTTTAAGACTTTCTTCTTTTTTGGGCTTTAAAAATATTGTTGTCATTATCGATGGAAAGTTAGAAGTTAGAAAAAATAAGTTTATATATTGTCAACAGCTTTTTTGAGTTGACTCATGGCCTGTTCCAAGATTTTACGAGAACAAGCCACATTTAAACGTAAATGGTATTCGCCACCATCGCCAAAAATAGTTCCTTTATTTAAACCTAAACCTGCTTTTTGAGCAAAAAATTGATGCAGTTCATCTGTTTCCATTCCCAATTTTTCGCAATTGAGCCAAACCAAAAAAGATGCTTCGGGAATCATTGGAACTACCTGAGGCACATTATTCTTCAAAAAATCAACCACATAATAGATATTCCCTTGTACATAATCCAGCATTTCCAAACGCCAGGTTTCGCCATGTTCGTAAGCAGCCATTGCTCCAATATATGCAAAAATATTTCCAGCATTCATTTCCGAAGCTTCGAGATATTCAGCAAATTTATGGCGGAGTTCAGCATTCGGGATGATATAAGCAGAGCTAATTAACCCCGGCATATTAAACACTTTTGTTGGTGCCATAAAGGTAACCGTATGCTGCTCAGCCCATTCGGATACAGTTGCTAACGGTGTATGAGCAGTTTTTCCTGGCAAAACCATATCGGCATGTATTTCGTCCGAAATAATGGTAAGATTGTGTTTTTCGCATAATTCTGCAAAACGCATCAATTCATTGCGAGTCCACACACGTCCACCTGGATTATGTGGATTGCAAAAAATTACCAATTTTGTTTTGTCACTTATTTTCGATTCCAAATCATCAAAATCAATTACAAATTTCCCATTTTCCTCCACCAACTGATTATTCACAATTACCCGGTGATTATTACTTATCACATTGAAAAATGGATAATAAACGGGCGATTGAACAATAATTTCATCTCTAGGCGTCGTTAAGCTTTGCACTGCAAATGATAATCCTGGAACTATACCTGGCAAAAATCCTATCCATTCACGTTTTACCGACCAATTATGGTGACTGGTAATCCATTGCTGCATAAGTGGATAATATGTTTTTGGAGGCATTGAGTATCCTAAAATAGGGTGTTCAAGGCGTTTTGAAATGGCATTTAATATAAAATCAGGTGTTTT
>CAIWIS010000860.1 GCA_903912795.1 uncultured Bacteroidales bacterium | reverse complement strand
GACAAAACGCACCTATATCATAATACTGTCAATTTTCTTTCAAAGTTTGCTATTTGCCAAAGTTACAAAGAACGATGTGCTTAGCATCCAAAACAACAGGTTTATGCTCGATGGAAAGCCCTTTGCCGAAATCAGCTTCAATAAATTTGATTTATTCTGGTCGCTTTGGCAGGAAGCTATGGCAGGGAAAGAACTGAACGATTACAACCCAATGGTGCTGCGTCAGCAAAAAGCCTTATCCGATTTATCAAAAGCAGGCTTTAAAACCATTCGTTTTTTTGGAATGGTACACGAAAGTCAGTTTAAATGGTTCAAATCCGTTTACATCGACGATGTTAAAAGCGAAAAAATCTATTACCATGCCTTAGATAAAGCCATAGAATTGCTCGAGCGTAATAATTTACGTGCAGTATTCTCTTTGGGTTGTTCGGCTTTCGCCGACGAGGAAGCAGGCGAACATTTGCGCGAATTAGTCACAAATCCGAAGTCAGTTTCGCGAAAATTGCTTAATGATAATATCGACGATATTGTTTCCAGGTATAAAAATAGCAAAGCTATATTGATGTGGGAAGTCACCAATGAGTTAACCTTGTTTTGGGATGTGCAGCCTGGCACGCTCGAATCGAACGGAAAAAGAAGACCAACCATGGAAGCAAGTATTCAGTTTTATAAAGATGTAATTGCCCGTATTAAAAAGAAAGACCCACTTCGACTTGTAAATTCTGGTGGTTCCATGTTGCGCGAAAGTGCTTATAACCTGAATGTAAACAAGAAGTGGGGTGTAGATACTTATCCGCAACATGTGGATATATTTCGGAAGATGCACGAAAATACTTTCGAACTAATTGACATACATTACTATACAAATCCAAATCCGGGGTATTATCTGAAAGATGAAACTACCGGTAAAGAATTTGTGTTAAATCTTCCGGTCTATGTAAAAATTGCTGAAACATTGAAACTTCCATTTTATGTAGGAGAATATGGCGCATTGCCCAAACCTGCCAAAGATAAGGTTTTCTGGGGCGATGGCCGCGAATGGTTTTTAACTTTTGGCAAAGATGAACCCGATGCCCTGAAATTTGTACAACGTGCAGCCGATATGGCTGTGGAGTCGGGTGTAATGTTTATGCATTGGTGGTGTTATCAGTCCGACAGAATAGTTGATCAGAAAGACCCATTACGTATGGATTTTGATATTGAACGTACTCCCAAACTATTCCAAATCGTGGTGGATGCCAATAAAAGGTTGAAAGAAAAGCACGGGATAAAATAATAAATAATGAGAAATTTTTATAGCGTTTTATACATTGTAATTGCATTTTGTGCCGAAATTTCAGGCCAAACCACTGCTGTAATATTACGGAGTACTCCTATTAAAGCTGATTTTGTGTACACTTCTGATTATTATAAAATTGGAATTTCAAAATTATATCCATTTATTCAATACCTATCGGTTGATGCATTGGGGAAAGGTGACCTAGAAAACAATCCTGTTTTGTTTGATTTTGGAACTTGTGAAAAATATCAGTTAAAAGTATGTTCAACAAATAAAGTAGAGTTGTTGAATACCGAATGTAATCAGATAGAATGGAGTTTTGTTTTTGAGGAAAAGAAATTCTTTATCAGGTCGCATACACCGTCGTACAGTTCTGTTAATGGACTAAAGTTGACATTTGGCAAAAGACTTAATCATGCCACATTACTTGGGATGATGAAAGAGGAAAATGTATCTCAATTACCAGCCTTACTGCACTTGCCGGATATGGGTTCATTTGCCATTCGCTGTTCTGATTCAAAAGTCAATATCGGTTATTTTGCAGATCGGCGTGCTCAAAATTCATACATGTCAGTATTTCTGCCTGCTGTAATGGACTCAGAAAAATCGCGTGAATACTCATTTGAGGTAGTGAATGTATTTCAACCATTTCCGGGAGTAGAGGATTCTACCTACGATGCCTATCGTCGCAATTATTTAAATCTGTATCAGATTAATCCAAAAGTAATGGGTTATGCCAACAATTCAGGGAGCGATGCCTGTTCGTTTACATTGTTTATGTCGTCGATGCTCGCTCTAAAAACGCCTCCACTGGTTGATTCGTTGAAGGCTATTGACTTGTTACGCATGTCGCTCGACAGATATATGAACGGATTATTATCATACGGTATGGACGGATATCGAAGTCATCACTATCCTTACAATTCGCTTGATGCTTTTCCTTCGTTAGTAATAGCTTCATGCAATTATGTAAAAGGGAGTAACGACCTTGAGTGGGCCAAGAATAATTATGAAAAAATTAAAATTTGGTTGGACAAGCAAATGTTACGCGATAGGAATGGTGATGGATTGGTGGAATATGAATTTAGTGGAAATACTGGCTCTTGGCCTCTTGACGATAAAAACTTTGTACGTCCTGCAAATTGGTGGGATACTATAGGTTTCGGACATATCGACGGTTTTAGCAATACACTAACCTACGATGCCCTGAATTTATTTGCTGAATTATGTAATCGCTTAGAGAAAAAAGAGGAGGCAGTTTTATATACTGAAAAGGCCGCTCTGCTTAAAAAAAACTATTTCAGTACGCTATTTAATCCAAAAACAGG
>CAIWIS010000859.1 GCA_903912795.1 uncultured Bacteroidales bacterium | reverse complement strand
TTATTTCGCAGGCTATGGTCGATGCACTGAAGCAATTTGATGGCGACGTGGATAAATATTCGGAATATGCTTTTAAAAATTCTATCCTTACGGATTCGGTTCGTCTGAAAGCTTTTCTGGCAAAAGTGGATACAATCACGCTAAGCACACTGACTTCAGACCCGATTTACAAACTGGCAATAAGTTATTACAAAATATATACCGAACGTGTAATTAAACCAATGGGTGTTTTGCAACAAAAACAATCAGACTTGTACGAACTTTACATGCAGGCCTTCTACGAAAAAAATGCAGACAAGCAACTTCCACCGGATGCCAACCGTACACAACGATTGAGCTATGGTAAAGTGCAGGGATGCGCTCCTGCCAATGGTATGAAGTATGATTATTTTACAACCATTGATGGGCTTTTTGAAAAAAATCGTCGCAATGCTGGCCACCCCGATTATCTTATTCCGAAGAAAATGAGAGAATTATATGCAAATAAAGATTTTGGAAAATACAGTTCGAATGGTACGTTGCCGGTGAATTTTATGACAAATTGCCAAACATCGAGTGGAAATTCGGGCAGTCCGGTACTAAACGCCAAAGGTAACTTAATTGGCTTGAATTTTGACAGAATTGCCCAAGGAGTTGCTTCCGATTATAAATACCAGGCAGATTTGAGCCGAAGCATATCGGTCGATATCCGGTATATTCTGTTTATTTTGGAAAAATATTCTCCATCCAAAAATATTATTAATGAATTAGTAATAACAAAATAATTAGAGAATTGATTTTTATGAAACATTTTTTTTTAGTTGCAACCTTAGCTTTTTGTATATTCGTTTCGGCTCAGAATAAAGGCAGAAAACAAGTTCCTGTACTTACCGAAGTTTCAAACAAAGAAATTGTTCAGAGCATATTTCCTAATGCTGCTAAAGTTGATAAATTGAACGAATATTGGTTTAAGGTTGTAGATGATAAGAGTAAAGTGTTGGGTTATGCTATGTCGAGCGTGCCTTTTTGTAAAGAAGTGATTGGATATAACAATACCACTCCAGTAATGATAATTACCAATTCGAAAGGTGTGATTCAAAAAGTTTCGTTATTAACACATTGGGAGACAATAGGATATGTGCTAAAGCTTGAAAGAATGGGTTTCTTCAATTTATGGAATGGGAAAAGTTTAAAAGATGCAAAGAATGTAGAGTTAGATGCATATACTGGAGCTACTTTAACAGCCAAAGCGGTACTGAAAAATGTACAATACTTGCTTGATAAAGGTACTGTTAATAAACCAAAGAAGATGTAAGTAATATCCTTATAAAGCAAACAACCCCATGAATTTCTATTTGAAAGCATGGGGTTGTTTATTTTATTTCTTTAAAGTTTTATAGCTTAACTGTTTTCACAACAGCCCAATTATTTTTAAGTTTCGATGAAATTAGATTTAACCCGTTTCTATTTGCTTCTGCCTCTATTAGTGGTATATCTTCACTGTAAAAACCACTCATATACAGTTGTCCATTAGCGCTTAAACATGCTGCGTAATGTTCCATATCGGCTAAAAGTATATTGCGATTTATGTTGGCTAAAATAATGTCGAAATGTTGATTTGCTAATAATTCAGCACCACCTTGCTTTATATTGATGCCGCTTATTTTATTTAATGCAATATTTTCAACTGAATTTTCGACACACCAACTATCAATATCAATAGCAAGTAAGTCTGTTGCTCCACGCATCGCTGCCAAAATAGCCAATACCGATGTTCCACAACCCATATCAAGTACTTTTTTACCCACTAAATCCATTTTTAAAAGTTCGCCAATCACTAAACTAGTCGTTTCGTGGTGGCCTGTTCCAAACGACATTTTAGGGTCGATTACAATATCATACTTAGCTTCGGGTATGTTTTTGTGAAAAGAACTGTGTATAACACATTCATTATCAATAATAATTGGTTCGAAGTAATGTTTTTCCCACTCTTCATTCCAATTTTTTGATTCTATTTTCGTAACTTTGTAGTCAATCGATGTCTCGAATACAAAATTGGCAAGCAGATTTTTTAATTCACTGTCATTAAAAACATCAGAAGCGATAAATGCTTCTAATCCATTTTCGGTAGGTACAAAGGTATCATAACCAAGTTCGCCTAATTCGGCAGCTAATACATCAGCAATGTATTCTTCATAAGGCTCGATGTTGAAATTTACTTGAATAAAATCCATTTTTAGTGTTGTTTTATTTATTAAGTTGCAAAATTAGATAAAAATAACGGATTCACTCTAACTAAGTGCATTTTTATTTGTTATAAGCTCAAAAATGATTTGTGGTGGCACGATTATTGTTTCTGTTCTGAAAATTAATTCTCTTTTGATATAGGAGGTAATATTATGAAAACGAATGTATTAGCATTAATGCTGTCCTTTATTGCAATAAATGTGGTAGGACAATCAAACGAAGTATACGATGATGTGTATTTTAAACCAAGTGAAGTTGTTAAAAGCTCTGAACGCCAGGTTGTTAAAAAACCAGTTTATAAAAATGGTGCCAAAGAAATTGTTTTTATCGAACGTGGTCAACAAGTTGAAATTGTAACTCAAGATACTACTATTTTGCTGGGTCAAGCTAATGATAGCACTGAGCAACAACAAGAAGAAGGCTATTACATTAATGGCTTTAAAGGCTCACAATCCGATTTGGAATATGCTGCACGTATTCGTAAATTTCATAATCCAAAGTATCGTGTTTTTATCGGTGACCCAGCCTACAACGATATTTATTACTTAAATAATTTCGATTGGAATGTGTATGTCGAAGATAATTACGCTTATGTAACTCCTACATGGTCAAATCCTTATTGGTACGATTATTCATTTAATTCGCACAGTTCATGGGGTTGGAATAGTTGGGGTTATGGATATCCTTATTATGGACGTTATAGTGGTTGGGGAAATTATCCTTGGTCGTACAACAATTACTGGAGTAGTTGGGGTGGAAATTATGGTGGATACTACGGTGGCTACTACGGTGGGTACTACAATAATTACTATGGCGGTTATTACGGATATGGTTACGGAATGGGTTATCCGTATTATGGATATGGTGGATATAGTCATGGTTTTTATGATGGCTATAATTATGGAAACTATTATGGTGGAAATTATTCGAATTATTCAAAAATACGTAACACTGGCGATGGTTATCGTCAAGTTTCAAATGTACGTAGCACAACAATAGGTGGAAGTAGCGTTTATCGCGATGCTAGTGCAGTACGTAGTAACTATACGGCAGTAGGAACAAACAATCGGACAGTAACTAGTTCAAATGGTTCCAGATCAATTCGTTCAGGTGAGAATTACGTCCCTGCTAATCAAGGAACAAATACTCGTTCAGTTGGCGAAAGAAGTGTAATGCCTTCAAGTTCACAATTTTCACCACAAACAGGAGTACGGTCGGCAACTACAACTCGCAGTTCAACAACTTATTCACCACAAAGTGCAACACGTAATGAATATATGAATTCAACACGCGAATCGTCAACACGTTCTTCGTATCAACCACCTGTATCTACTAGTCCACGTACTGGATATTCATCGCAGCCAAGTCAAACAAGTCGTGGAAGTGTTACTACTGAAACTAGAACAGCTCCACGCTCAAGTTATTCAACTGGTACGCCATCTGTATCACGTGAGTCAAGCACAAGCAGTTCAAGTAGTCAAAGTACACGTTCAACGTATAGTGCTCCATCGAGTAGTTCAAGTAGTTCATATCGCTCATCAACTCCTAGTTCTAGCAGCAGTAGCTATAGTTCTGGTGGAGGTGGTTATAGTTCTGGCGGAGGAAGTTCGTCAAGTAGTAGCTCATCTTCGTCAGGAGGTGGTGGCGGTGGACGCAGGTAAACTAGTTTAGTTCATTATTCTTTGATCTTTCTTCTTGAATCTTAAAAATTAATTTAATATGAAACGAGTAATAATCTTAACATTAGCCATTTTGATGGCATATATAACTTCGGCACAAACAGTATTCGAAGCTGTTAAATCTTCGCAAACCGATATATTGGGTACTGCTCGCTATATGAGTGTTGCAGGTGCTTTTGGTGCGCTTGGAGGCGATGTTTCGTCTATTAAAGACAATCCAGCAGGTTTAGGTATTTTTCGGAAATCAGAATTGACCGCAACTGTTGACGCTCAAATGCAAGCAACTTCAGCTCTTTGGGGAACTAAATCAGCAACAGATAGTAAATACTCAGTTGGAGTGAATAATCTTACTTTGGTGTTAGCTGGAAAAACTTGGCGTGCCGAAAGTGGTTATGCAGGTTTGGTGAATTCTAATTTTTCATTTTCGTACAATAAACTACGAAATTTTAATCGAAATATGGTTGTGAAAAACAATAGTGTTTCGCAATCGATGACCGATTATCTTGGATATTTTACAGGTAATGTAACTGAAAATAGTTTAGATTGGGATAAATATCCACAAAATAGTTATGATACACCGTATCAGAATCCCGATTTATCGTGGATGTCGGTTATGGCAAATTATGGTGGATTACTTAAACCTGTTTATAGTGGAGCAGTATTGCAAGAGTGGGCATCGTTTTTAAATGTTTCTGAAAAAGTGACCCCTTCATATATGTTGCAGGAGTCTGGTGGAATAAATGAATACTCATTAGGATGGTCGGGTAATTTTAGTAATCGATTCTTTTTGGGAGCTACCTTAAACTTGCAATATCTTAATTATCAAATGCAAAGTACATACGATGAGCGATTTAGTGCTAATGGCGGTATGACTCTGAAGAATACTTTATCAACTTCAGGTGCTGGAGCTAATGTAAATATTGGGATTATAGCCGTGCCAGTTGATTTTATCCGCTTAGGTGCTTCGATTCACACTCCGATGTTTTATACAATGCAACAATTGAATTATTCTACATTGGATTTTGTAACAGGATTTAGTGGAAGTACTCAGACACCAACTGATAATTATGTGGATTACCAATTACAAACGCCTTTGCAATTCAATGTTAGTACAGCTTTTATTTTGGATAAAAAAGGATTTATTAGTGCCGAATATGTTTATAATAATTATAAAGGTATGAAATTGCTAAATATTGATGGTGATTCGCATGCTTACTCTTATGAAAATGAAGACATTAACACTATGCTCGAAAATGCACGCACAATCAAAATTGGAGGTGAATATCGTGTGACTGATAATTTTTCTCTTCGTGCTGGGTTTGCAAATACAAGTAATTTAACCAATACTAATGTAGCAAAAATTTTGGATGTAAAAACTGTTCGTGCCGATCCTGAGTATTTTGCAAGTAATAGTATTAATTATGCTACTTTTGGACTTGGTTATCGAGAAAAAAGTTGGTATGTTGACTTAGCATTTGTAAACAAAACTATCAATGAAGATTATTATGCTTATAATTCAAATTCATTAAATGATAATTATAAAGTAACACCTGCAAATGTAAGGACATCAAATAACAATGTTGTAGCTACATTTGGTATTAAGTTTTAAATTTCAAGGATAATTCAAAATCTCCAAAAAAGGCTGACAGTTTTTA
>CAIWIS010000858.1 GCA_903912795.1 uncultured Bacteroidales bacterium | reverse complement strand
ATTCCAACATGGGTGCTTCAAAGAACATATTTCAATCTATCTTCAAACAAATCTCTAACTTGCGATGGCGGTCTTACAGGCTATTCTATTGCACCAGCTTCGCGTGAATTAGTCATAAATAATTTGAAATTTTTAGAATCAACCTGGAATGGAAGTTCATATGATTTAAATGCAACCGTAACCGCAGAACGTATTTTGGGCGAAAACTTATCGAATGGAATAACACCAGATTTTGCCATTAAGGATGGTTCTATTTATCGTCCAAAAGCTTCAGGAAACTGGGATGCAGTGCAATGGGAAGTATCGACCGATGGAGGAAATAGTTGGACGAATACAGCATTACCTACAAATAATATATTTACTGAAATTGATGTGATTCAGATACCTGCGGGCATTACTACAACTGCTAATGTAAGTGCAACTTTTAATTCATTAATAATTTTCGGAACTTTGGATATAAATAGTTCGGGTGCACTGACAGTTGCACATTCGGAGGGCGATTTGACTGATTATAATATTACAGTTTATGGTACGTTGAAAAATTCGGGTGGTTCAATTATCAATAGTAATTCAGCTTATACACCTCTTGATGTGTTTGGTGGTACATATTGGCACAACAGAGATGGTGGCGACATTCCGGTTGCAGATTGGAATAGTTTAAATGGCACACCATCAACTTGTAAAATAACCGGAATTTCATCAACAGCCATTGCATCGGGTTTAAATCAAAACTTTCAACATTTTACATGGGATAATGCTTCACAAAACACAACACAGACCTTAAGTGGCGATTTGACTGTTCGAAATACCTTGACATTAGCTAATGGAGTTATTACAACAGCTACGAATAAAGTTGTTGTGGAGTTAGGAGGAAATGCTGTTAGTACCAATAATGCACGCATTAATGGTAATTTGCGTTATCATATTCCCACAACCAGTTCGCCAACTGTTAATTTTCCGATAGGAGATGCCAATTACTACACACCTTTATCGGTGGCATTTACCGGGACAATTGTTGGTTCCGGCTATTTAGATGCCTGTACATCAGCTGCTCAGCCTGCATTAGCAACAGGAGTGAGTCAATCAAAATACATTAACCGAATTTGGTCGGTTACAAACACCAATATTAGTGGGTTTACCTCATTCAATACTACATTCACTTTTGCCGATGCCGATAAAGTTGGTAATCCGAATACAGCGGCACTTGTTGTACGCAAACGCGACAATAATATTTGGGCTGTAACAACTGTTGGAGCACGAACAGCCAATAGTACTCAGTGTACCGGAATGACAACGTTTAGTGATTTTGTTATTGGTGAAGATGATTGTACATCAACTAATTATGTGTGGCTTGGTGGTACAAGTACCGATTGGAATACAGCTAGTAACTGGTGTTATAATCAGGTTCCGGGAGCAACAGTAGATGTAACTATACCTGCTGGTCCTGAAAATCAACCCAATATTGGTGCAAGTGCTACATGTAAAAATATAAGTATTGCGAATGGAGCAACACTCACAATTTCAGGTTCAAACACTTTAACTTTAAAAGGAAATTTTACAAATAGCGGTACATTTAATGCTAATGCTGGCACAGTAAGTTTTTCGGGAACTTCAACTCAAACTATTACAGGAGTTAACACTTTCAATAATCTAACTGTAAATAATGCAGCAGGTGTTGTTGCTGCAAATGAT
>CAIWIS010000857.1 GCA_903912795.1 uncultured Bacteroidales bacterium | reverse complement strand
TTAGGGGTTTGGGGTCTTCTTTACGGTTTTAAAGTAGGTATAAACAATTCAAAACCAACACCTCTATCTCGAATTACAATCGTATCTTTTACTCTGTGTTTTTCGTTATTGGCTGCAATTGGATCGGTGTAAGCATAATCTAAATAAATAACATCGCGTGCTTTACCACCCCACTTATCACCATTTTCTTTGAATTTAACTTTGCCAGTACCAAGAAGTGTATATGTCACAGGAGGAGTCGATTGTTTAAAAATGGTACAACTATCGGCGGACAAACTCAATTTTAAAAATAAAGTACCAGCATCTGAATTTTGATACCTTCTAATTGTACCTGGAAGAGATGCGGTCGTTAAATCAACAGTAGATACTTTTACCACTTCACTTTTTTCGACATATAAATTTCGATATACTGTATTGCCTATGAATTTGTTCAAGGAAGTACTAAAAACCGAATCTACACCACGACGAAGGTAATTCCCGTGGTACTTATTGATGTACTTTACTGCAAAGAGTGTGTAATCTTGTGGTACAATAGCCCAATCAGCAGCTTTTACCCGAACACCTATACTGTCTTTACCAACTTTTGATCTAAGCGTAGTCTTGCCTATCAATATACTATCAAGGCCTTCTACCTTAGTTATTCTCAACGGAATAGCGTAATTACAGATTGGGGCAGTTCCAAGAATAAAAAAAGACGAAACTGTTTTTGGATCATTAAAAAATGCATCGGTTAACTGAACCAGAATTTTACCCTTGGTATCGCCTTTTGGAATAATAACAGGGCTTGTAGTTACAATATTGTAATGTGTTATTGGCATATATTTCACATTTAAAATAGTGGTCATAAGCGCAGTATCTAGTTCGAAAAAAACTTTGCGATCTTCATTATTTTTATATACACCTGACATAACAACTCCAATCTCGAACTGACGTAGATTGTCGTTGTCATTGAAACCTTCATCGTATTTACCTAAAATTATGGTTCGCGCAGGCGTTTGATAAGGAAAATAGCAAGCTGTTTTTCCAAAATCGTCAAATTCAATTGGTGCATTATCACAAGCCGTCATAAGCAGAAACACAATTGCAGCAGACAGCATTATTTTTATTTTTTGAATATTCATGAGATTTAATTTTTAATTATTAATTATTAATTCAACTAATTACCAACCCGCATTTTGAGTCAATTTAGAATACTTACGTATTTCGTTGTAAGGCAATGGCAAATATCGATGTTTTTCCTGATCAAATGCTCTTTCTTCAACATCAATTAACTTATAACCTGCTCCAGTATTATCATCGTAAAGTCCTTTAGCACCTTCGTTCAATGGTAACCCCCAACGACGCAAATCGAAGAAGCGGAAACCCTCGAAACAAAGTTCCAAGCGACGTTCGTTTTGAATCAATGTGCGCATTGCATCCTGTGTTGTAATTCCATCTAAGTAAGGGTCAACAGTGATACCTAATGCTCTTTTACGAATTAGACGCATAATATCTTTTGCAGACAAAGTACTAGTACCTTCTTTGTAAGTCGGACCGTTCGAACCTCCAATTTCGTTTTGTGCTTCAGCCAAAATTAAATACAACTCAGTATAGCGGATTAACGCTTCAAAGTGATTTTTAGCTACAGGAGTACCCGAGGTAGGAATTACAACATCTGGACGTAATAATTTTTTCAAGTAATAACCTGTACGTGTGGATTGTTCAGGAACAGCATTAACACCATTTTTTATATCGGTAGCTGTAGTGTTAATTACAGTTGTTCCAATTGTTCCACCATTACGTAAAATATATTTATCCAAACGTGGATCACGGTTGAGATAAGGTGTTTGAGCGTTATATACATTGATTGGCGATAATCCAATTGGGTAACCATCTTTCATAGGAAATGCATCTACCAAATTTTGCGTTGGATTAATATTGCCTTTTCCGTTTAAAGAAGGTGGAAAATTATTTGCCTCTTGTGTTGAATTTGAAGCTAAAGATTTTCTCCACAAAAATTCAGTATTTATATTGTCAGCATCAGCATTATAATATTCAACTCCATCAAGAGCAATAGCATATCCTTTTAACACTTCAGTTGCGTAGTTTGCAGCCTCTTTATACCCATCAATACTATTTAAAAACGCTTTACTCGAAGCAAATAGTTTTAAACGAGCTTGTAGTGCACGTACAATTTTACCATTTAAGCGTAGATTGGAACTAACACTATTTACAGAAACATAAGCTGTTTTATAGATTGCCATATAATATGCAGAATCCTTTTTCCAGTTTGTTC
>CAIWIS010000856.1 GCA_903912795.1 uncultured Bacteroidales bacterium | reverse complement strand
TGATAGCGCATTTCTACAACGAAGATATGGCTAAGAATAAAGGAAAACTAAATGCTGTGTACAATTGCAAGGAATCTTCCAAAGGTCGTTTTGCTCAGGATGTGGAACGCGGAGTGATGGATTCTATCAGTAAATATCCCTGGCAAACAGACACATCCATTGGCGATTGGTTTTATCGTACCGGACAGAAATATACCACTTCTACGGAGGTTATTCAAATGTTGGTGGATATTGTCAGTAAAAACGGAAACTTGCTTATTAATGTAGTGCAAACTCCCGAAGGTGATTTGGAACCTGATGTATTGCAAATTCTTGACGGCATAGGCCTCTGGATTAAAGACAATGGAGAAGGAATTTATGCCACCCGTCCGTGGAAAGTATATGGTGAAGGCCCTTCAACTACTGGGAATCAGGAGAAAGGTCATTTTGGTGGAGTAAAGGATGTACGGAAATATCAAGCCACAGATATTCGTTATACAACCAAAAACGGAGTTTTGTATGCATTCTGTATGGAAAATCCAACAGCTGATGTGCTGCTAAAATCATTAGGTAAAAACTCGAAACTCTCAACTCAAAAAATAGCCTCGGTAACTATGCTTGGCAGTAAGGAAAAAATTCAATGGACGCAGGAATCAGAGGCGTTGGTCATCAAAAAATCCGCTACTTTGCCTGCTTACAAGGTTGTTGGGTTTCGTATTCAATTTAAAAAATAAAGATTTTTAAATTCAAAAGTATTATAATTTAAGAGGCTGTCTTTCTGAGACAACCTTTTTTTTTTGTGCCTTTTAGTACTAAAAACAGAATTCGTTCCACCCTCCTAACTTATAGACGTCAAGCAATTTATTGAAAATAATAAAAAAAATAAAAAATAAACATCAAGCCTATTTTTACATTTTTCATAAATTTGTAATAGTCTTTACGACATTATTTGTAAAACATAATCTTAAATGTTAATAGTATTGTAAAACAATGAATTACAACAACTTAAAAATATATAAATAGATCGTATTATAGATGCATTTTGTATATACTAATATTAAATTTGGTTCGATTCAGAAATTTAATACTACATATTTTTATTAAGTTTTATGTTTAAATAATTACAAAAAGCACATAAACAATAACTTTCTAAAATAAAATACGAATATGAAATTGAGATTTATGAAAGCATTACCATTCTTGTTCGTAATGAGTTTCCCATTTTTAATGACGAACAAGCACTTTAACACAGTATGTGCTCAGAGCCTTATTGCACATTACGATTTCAACAACAACTTTACCGACAAACTTGGAGGCTCGGTATTAGACAAATTTGGAATAACCAGTGATGGAAATTTGCATGACAATGCCACATCTTCGTTTAGTAGCGACACTAACGGTAATTTCTGGCAGTGGGAAGCAAGTACAGCCAGTACACGTGGTGGTGGTTTGTGGATAGATGTAAATAGTGATATTAGTACAAATTATTCAATAGGTGTACGATTTTCGTTTACCGATACGCAAGGTGGATACAGGAAGATTATTGATTATAAAGATGCCACATCCGACAACGGTTTTTATTTTTACAGTGGTGGAAAGTTTAATTTTTATCCCAATACCACACTTGGATTAACAACTACAACGAATAATACGGTGATTGATATAATTGTTACCCGTAACAGTACCGATAAAAAGTTTCTAGCCTATATTGTAAACAATGGAACGATGGTTAAGGAATTGGAAGTAACTGATAACAATAGTGATGCAGTTCCGACTTTGGTAAATGGTAAGCCACGATTTCGATTTTTTCATGATGAGGTAGGTACATCAAGTGAAGCAAGCAGAAGCGGCAAAGTATATTCGATAAAAGTATGGAACGGACCGATAACCGCCATTGAAGCCGAAAAAGCAATGGAAGTGAAAGATTTTACCTGGAATGGTAATAACTCAAATAGTACAAGCGCAGCTCAAAACTGGAACGAAAATGTATCGCCAGGCACAAATACCAATCTAACAGTACCTAAATTAGCTGGTGCATTGCCTGCATATCCAATTGTTTCTTCGAATCTGACTATTAGTAAATTAAATGTAAAGGCAGGCGCACATTTCACAGTTTCGCCCGCTACAACCTTTACGGTAAATGATAGTATAGTGTTGGAGTCGGACGATAACAATACGGCTCAACTCATAAGCAATGGAACGTTACAAAATAATTCAAAATTGATTTTCCGTAAAAGTTTCAAAGCATCGTCGGGTTGGTATTTTATGAGTTTCCCTTATGATGTGACACTCGTAAATATCAAACGAAGTGGTACTCAAACTACAGCTACAACAAGCGATTGCCGAACAGCCACCGGACCGGTTTACGACGATATTTACATTATAGAATATAACGGGCAACGCCGCGACCAAACCGGAACGGCCACATCGTCAAACAGCCCTAACTGGGATCCGGTAACAAGCGGAACCCTACTAGCAGGCAAAGGTTATGCATTTTTAGTAATGACGGACAAAACTATTGACTTTGTATCGGCAGCAGGCTCAACCGGAATGTTCGAAGCTACAAATAAAGCAGCAACTGTAGAAACCTATGGCTTCAACAATAATCCAGCTCATAGATGTTGGAACTTAGTTGGAGTACCTTTCACTTCATCATTTAATCTGGCAAATTTAGATCAAAATACGTTTTATTACTTATACAATCAATCGGGTCAGAATTACGAAGTGAAAGAAAGAGCTGATAGCTACCAGGTTTATCCTTTTTCTGCCTTTTTTATGCAGGCTTCGGCTGCTACTCTTGGTTTTGCGGCCACAGGCAGAGCTTTGAAAGCACCTATGGTAAGTAAAGAATATAATTATGACGAAATAGACTTGCAACTAAGCTTAGCAAACTTCTCCGACCGTACCCGCATACGTTTAGCCGATTATGCAACAACGGGTTATACGATCAACGAAGATGCCGTAAAAATGTTAAGTCCGAATAGTTCCGTACCTCAATTGTGGACCAAATCCGATGTATACGATCTGTCAGTAAATTCCTTGCCGGCATCGGTTCGTGAAATTCCGTTAATATTACATACGGGACTGCAGGGTACCTATACAATCCGACTCAATAATCCCGAAAACGCATTGCAATTGCAGCATATTTCATTATTGGATACTGAAAAAAATCAAAAAATAGATTTACGACAAACAAACAGTTATACATTTACGGCAGTAGCCGGTAAAAATACCACACGTTTTAAAATACTGACGGGGGGAGATGTTTCGACTAAAATTGATGAATTTGCAGCGAACGAAATAAAAATAAATTTAGTTCATAACTTGTTGAAAATTAACGGGCTAATTGGCGAAGCCTTTGTGTGGATTTACGACGCTGCAGGTAAAGCTACACAGAACTTCCACAAAGTAAAAGATGGTGAAACTATAACATTACAGCCACTTACGGGATTCTATTTTGTAGAAATTATAACTGACACACAACATCATAAAGAAAAGGTATTTATTAAAAACTAATTGAATTCAAAGCACATATAATAAGCCCTCGCTCTTTGTAGCGTGAAATCTCGCGCTGGACTGCACGTTGCGTCCCCTTGCTGTCCGTAGTTTATTGAACAAACAACAATAAAATGTGCAATCGTTTGGAGGAGTCTCTTTAACTTCGTAGTGTGGGTAGCACGGCTCACCGATTAATCGGTATGTGCCACCTGCATTGCATATTTATAATACAACTATTTTAAGCGTGTGGTACATGCCGGTTTATCGGTAAGCTTTAATTTCAATCGGCCGTAGGAAGAGTACGGTCAGCGTTCAACGCCAGTTTTAGACTACGGCGAGCGGGAGCATTAGAATTATTTCATACGATTTTTCAATCGAACACATTCCTACCGAACTCCACTTTTACACCTTCAATGGCGACTCAGTCCGAAATTCTGCTGTATTTTTTTTAGTTCTTTTATGACAATAATGTTACGATTTCTTTAATTTATTTGCTGTTTGATTTTGGAGTGTTACAAAAAAGCAGTATTTTTGTGCCGAATTATCAGAAAATTGATTAAAACACACAACAATGACAGGAGTCATTTCTTTACATGAAGACAGAGAATAAGATTACCACACTGAAAATGATGAATGGTAACGAAGCAGTTGCCAGAGGTGCCTTTGAAGCAGGCGTAAAAGTAGCTTCAGGATTTCCGGGCACACCTTCCACCGAAGTAATGGATTATACAAAATATAGATATCCAGACATTTATTGCGAATGGTCGACAAATGAGAAAGTAGGTTTAGAAGTAGCCATTGGTGCTTCGTTTGCAGGTTACCGTAGCTTTGCAGTGATGAAAACTGTAGGTTTGCATGTGGCAGCCGACGCATTGGGCGGAGCTGCTGGCAGTCAGATTAACGGTGGACTGGTTTTGGTAGTTGGCGATGATGTAGGCCGTATTGCGGGTGATGATTATAATGATGTTCGTCATTATGGAAATATGTTTAATATTCCGGTGTTGGAGCCGAGCGACAGTCAGGAGGCCAAAGACCTGATGATTAAAGCATTCGAGATTAGTGAAGAATACAGCACTCCCGTGATTCTTAAAATTACATCGGTAATATGCAAAACTACCAGTGGAGTATCTATTGATGAAAGCGCCACATACAAAGTTAAAATCAAACAAAAATATAAGGTTAGCTTCAGCAAAGTTATCATGACTACCATGATGATGAATGCCAAAGGCTCGGAACATCCCAAATTGACCAAATGTTTCAATGATTTCCCTGCACACATGAGGCGCTTGGCTGAGGACTGCAACAACTTCGATATCAACAAGCTTGAATTGAAAGGTAAAAAGATTGGGGTAATTACAGCTGGAACTCCTTACTTTTACACAACAGAAGTGTTACCCGATGCCTCCATTTTAAAAGTGGGTATGGTAATGCCACTGCCTGAAAAATTAATCAGGGAATTGGCCGCACACGTTGAAAAACTCTATGTGATTGAAGACGGTCATGATATTATGGAAAAAAATATCAAGGACTTAGGCATTTCGGTTATAGGAAAAGAATTATTCCCTAAATTCCCCGAAATGATGCGTTTTACGCCGGATATTATTGAGGAAAAACTCGTTCCGGATGCACCAAAAAGAACGCTTATGGATGGTATTCCGTTTCGTCTACCTGTTAGTTGCGCCGGTTGTTCTCACCTTTTTATCTCACAAATACTCCGAAATCATAAAATAAAGGCAGCTGCCGATGTTACATGTGGTTTAATTGGATGTTTTCCACACATGGAATCCTATTCGCTGCAAAAATGCATGGGGTCGAGTATTGCGCTGGCTCATGGTTACAATGTGGCAACCGACCACAAAGAAAACTTTGTGGCCATGATAGGCGATGGTGGCTTTTGGGCAACCGGAATCAACGGGTTGATGAATCTGATTTTCAACGACAGTCAGTCTACGACCATTATTGTTGATAATAGCTGCCTTGCAATGACTGGTGGACAGCATATTGCCTCCAGCGAGTTTGGGTTTAATTACAAACCGGAAAATAAACTGGAAATAGCTAAAGTGTGCGAAGCTATTGGTGTGAAAGATATTGTAACGGTAGATGCGTACGAATTTGAAAAC
>CAIWIS010000855.1 GCA_903912795.1 uncultured Bacteroidales bacterium | reverse complement strand
TTGTTCTGTTTCAAACTTATGTCTATATTTGTGGTCGGTTTAAAAAAAAGGCATGCAACACAAAATAGAATCACTACGTCGCGAGTTGGAGCAACACAACTATAATTACTACGTGCTTTCGGCACCAACGATCAGCGATTTCGATTTTGATAAAAAACTACGCGAATTACAGGAATTGGAAAATCAGCACCCTGAGTTTTTCGACCCCAATTCACCCACGCAACGTGTTGGTAGCGACAGTGTTTCGGGCTTCGAACAAGTGGCACACTCCTACCCCATGCTTTCGCTTGGCAATACTTATTCCGAAGGCGAAGTGCAGGATTTTTACGAACGAGTTCGCAAAGCGCTAAACGAAGATTTTGAGTTGGTATGCGAATTAAAATACGATGGCACCTCTATTTCATTAACTTACGAAAATGGTTTACTCGTACGGGCTGTAACTCGCGGCGATGGTGAAAAAGGCGATGATGTTACTGCCAATGTAAAAACCATTCGAAGTATACCGTTACGTTTACAAGCTAATTTTCCTGCCAAATTTGAAATTCGCGGTGAAATACTAATGCCTTGGGCTGTTTTTGATGAGCTCAACAAAGAACGAGAAGCGCAGGAAGAACAGCTATTTGCCAACCCACGCAATGCAGCATCGGGCACATTGAAACTCCAAAATTCAACTATTGTGGCACAACGAAAATTGGATGCCTATTTATATTATATGTTGGGCGAAAACTTGCCAACTGACTTACACTCCGAAAATTTAAAAGCAGCACATTCGTGGGGATTTAAAATATCAGATGCTACACGTGTTTGTAAATCGTTACAGGATGTTTTTGATTTTATAACTTATTGGGATACTGAACGAAAAAACTTGCCTGTTGCCACTGATGGTATTGTACTGAAAGTAAACTCATTGCTTCAACAAAAAAACTTAGGATTTACAGCCAAATCGCCACGTTGGGCAATTGCATATAAATTCCAGGCCGAAAAAGCAGTAACCCGATTGAACTCTGTTTCGTATCAGGTAGGGCGAACGGGAGCTGTAACACCTGTTGCAAACCTCGACCCAGTGCAGCTTTCGGGCACAACCGTGAAACGTGCTTCGCTACACAATGCCGATATTATTGCATCGCTCGACTTGCACAATGGCGATATGGTTTTTGTAGAAAAAGGGGGCGAAATAATCCCAAAAATTACGGCAGTTGATTTTGATGCCCGTTTGCTTATTGGCGATAAAGTTCAATTTATTAAATCATGCCCCGAATGTGGGTCAACTCTTATACGAATAGAAGGCGAAGCAGCTCATTATTGTCCAAACGAAAATGGCTGTCCACCTCAGATTAAAGGTAAAATGGAGCATTTTGTAAGTCGCAAAGCCATGAATATTGATGGACTTGGCAGCGAAACAATAGCTTTGCTTTTTGAAAATGAGCTACTAAAAGATATTGCCGATATATACGAGTTGAAAGTACCCGATCTGGCTCGACTTGAGCGACTTGGGAACAAATCGGCCGTAAATATTAAAACTTCCTACGAAGCATCGAAAGAAGTACCTTTCGAACGTGTACTTTTTGCTTTAGGAATACGCTTTGTTGGCGAAACAGTAGCTAAGAAATTAGCTTTTGCATTTAAAACAATCGAAAAATTAGAAACAGCAACTTTTGAAGAACTAATTGCGGTAGATGAAATTGGTGAGCGAATAGCACAAAGTGTTCAAAAATATTTTTCGGACGAACGAAGTATTGAGTTGATTAACCGATTGAAACAATACGGATTGCAAATGCAGGTTTCGGAGGAAAAACTTCAGCCAGCAGGAAATACACTCAGTGGATTGTCCATAGTAATAAGTGGCACTTTTAGCAAACATTCACGCGACGAATACAAGACTATTATTGAACAAAATGGTGGAAAAAACGTAGGAAGTGTTTCGGCAAAAACATCGTTCATATTAGCTGGCGAAAATATGGGACCAGAAAAACTAAAAAAAGCTGAAAGCTTGGGTGTGAAATTAGTGACGGAAAATGAATTTTTAGCAATGATAGGTACTGAAAAACCAAAACCACAGCAAGGATTCACAGGAACTTTGTTTTGATTTTTTGAATATACGTTTTGATAAAAATGTTATGTTATTAATGAATTGCCGGCTGCGCCATTTATTCCGATATATCGGAAGCTGCCGGAAAAGTTTAATAAATACAGATGGGCTTTAGCCAAATTATTATATTATTTTGTCTAAAGCCCATTCTAATGCTAACAACTTTCGACCCCATAAATGGGACGGAACTATTATTTGTTCCAAATTTCCCATGCAGCCAATGCCTGCTCTACCAACATTTGCTCTCCATTTAACCCCACAGCACCTTGCTCGCGACCTTTTTTCAGAAAAAGCGTTTCGGCAGGATTGTACACCACATCGTACAACAAGTGTTTATCGGTCAGGAATTGATATGGTATAGCTGGGCAAGTATCTACATTAGGAAAAGTACCAACGGGTGACGCATTTACAATAACTGTAAAATCGGACAGAATCATTTCATTCAGTTCACCATAAGTCAACTGACCTATGGTAGGAGTACGTGACACATAAACTGTTTCAAGACCTAATTTTTGGAGAACAAACTTAATGGCTTTAGATGCGCCACCAGTTCCGAGAATTAGCGCTTTGGAGTGATGTGCCTTTAGAAGCGGACGAATTGAGTTTTCAAATCCTATAGCATCGGTATTAAAACCTTTGAGCGTTAAGGTATTATTGCTTCGAATAAATTTAATAACATTTACAGCTCCTATTTCAGCAGCATCTTTGTTTAACTCGTCCAAAAACGGAATAACCTGCTCTTTGTACGGAATAGTTACATTCAAACCACTTAGCTCTACTGAAGCAATTA
>CAIWIS010000854.1 GCA_903912795.1 uncultured Bacteroidales bacterium | reverse complement strand
AGTTCAGTTTTTTTCATTTTATATTCTATTAATCAGAGGGGCGTTCATTTTTAGGTTCAAGTCCAAGAGGGAGAGCTGAAAAGCTGAATTACTGAAAAGTAGTTCAGTTATTTTTTGAAAAACATAATCAGCTGGACCATTATTCTTTTAGTTCACATCTCCAAAAATAAAGTCAATCTTTCAACTCCAAAATGAGTAGTGGCGTTGTTTCGCGGTATAATGCGTTTTCAAAACTGCGTTTGCCTTTTTTGTCAACTTTTCCGTTCACAGTGCCTACTATAGCCAAAGGACGACGAACGCCTTTGAATTTTGCAATGTCCTTTAAGTCGAGTTTGATACGAAGGATTTTCTCGGTTTCTCCGGCTTTAAATTCAATGGGGTCGAGTGTAATTTGTTTGTTTTTGCGGCTAAGTTGTAATGATACAGGCTCGTCAAAACCTTTGGTGCGCTGTATCTCAACTTTCAAGTTGAATATGGAATCTTTGGCTGAAATGCGAATTGGATCTTTCAAATGTTTCTCAATATCTGATGAAAAATGCAGAGAGAAAGGTGACTCTTTGACCACTTCGGCTACAAAACTCGAAGCGGAAATATGGTGTGTGTAATAAAAAGCTTGCATCATGTTTTCGGCAGGAACTGCTTCTTGAACTTGTGTTTCCACAGCGTTATTCCCATTCGCATTTTTAGCAAAAAGGCGGATATCCATTGTTTGTTCTTTTGCATTTTTTGGAGCAGTAACGGACACTTCCCACTTGGCACCTATAACTTCTAAACTACTTGTAGTAAATCCTTTTGGTAAACCCTTTAGTTCCAAATCGAGGCGTGGTGTTTTTTTATCAGGCGTTTCTATGTCCAACATAAATGTGGCAGTTCCACCTTTAGGAATTGTGATATTGGCAGGCGATACAAAAACCTTGAAATTGGGAGTTGTCACTTTTCGCTCCAATAAATAAAAATAATCGAGTCCTGAACCGTGTAAAATGTCCTCTACAACTAGCTTATAGGTGCCTGCCTGAGTTGCTTTGTAATTCAAAACCGGGTCGGCATGATGGGTCATCATTCCTTCCAATGCATCTTCGGTATCGTCGGCTTCAGCCACTTTTACGTTATTTGCATTGTACAATGTTAGCTTTGCATCAAGCATAGAAGCTATTTTTCGTGCCATAAGCTCTATGGTAAGTTGCTCGTTTTTAGTTAATTCCAAGTTGTATGTTATCTGCTTTTGATTTGTACGAATCGAATCGTAAACCATAGAGTAGGGTAGAAGTGTTGCACTTTTTGGTAATATGTCAACATTTGCTGTTTTGCTTACGGCATAAAATGGAATAGAATTACTCTTAAATCCTTCTTTTCCAACCATATTGAAATATCCTTTTCCTTCAAAATCGGGTTTATATTTCACTTCTGTTTTATCAATATTTACGGCTTTCAAATTTATGGTAGTGGATTTCCCTGTTTTGCCCACAGCGGGATAAATGTATTCGATAAATGGGATTTCGCCCACATCAATTCTGTAGGTAAAATCTTCACGACCTCTGTAAATGGCATCGTGAATAAGCAAAGTGTAAATATCGTCTTCGGGAATGTTGGTGATAATCACAGGGTCAACTCCATTGCGATAATCATCGTTAAAGGCAATTTCTTTTCCTTTGCTATTGCGAATTGTTATAACGGCTTGGAACCATCCTGGCACTGCATCGGCAATGTAAGGAACAAAAGTTCTGGCCTTAGCTGATGCTACTATGACAGCCCCTTTTTGGGCTTTGAAACTAAAATAATCGCGCTCGCCGGGTAAAATCTGACCACATACAGTTGCTGGTAACGACTCTATTGTAGTAGGTTTATTAAGTGTTGAACCTTTAATTTCGAGTACATCAGTATATTGTCCAATTTCAAAAATTAATTTATTAGAAACTCCTTTGTCCGATTGTAAACGGAAATCGCATAAACCAATGGGAGCATTTTTATCAATAGTGATGCGTATTTTCAAACGGTCGGCCATTTGCGGACTACTTTGATCGTCGAATTTTCTACGTACGGGTTTTTTAGCGTTTTCGGGAGTTTTTAATATTTCCGATCTCACACCTTTTGCACTTATAAATACTTCCGTTGCTTGATTAATGTTTAATCCGCCAACTTCCACTTCAAAACTGGTACCAGCCTGTCCACCTGCTGGATAAATATATGCCATCGACATTTTTTGAGCAAAAATGCTTGTCGAAAATGTAATAATTAGGAATAGAAGAATTGATTTTTTCATATAAATTTAGAAATTAAGTAATTTGAATAAATTAATGTCGTATTTTTCAAAGTTATTGTTTAGAATACAGTTGTAGCTTCAAGTCCCCTTTAGGGGATTTAGGGGCAGTTTAAATTCAATTTTTTACTGCCCCAAGCCCCTAAAGGGGATGTAGAGTTACTATCGTTTTTGAAAAAAATGGTATATTATATTTGTACATCTAATTAGTCCCAATTTCTATCGGGATTGAAAATATGAAATATCGAAAATTAGAAATGAAAGTTATCGGAACTAAATTGAAATGCTAATTTTTAAAACTAAATCCAGAATAGAAATAAACTACTCCCTCTCCACATGGAGAGGGTTGGGGTGAGGTCCATTATTTTATTAATTCTAGAAGCATTCCATTGCTCTGACCGCTTTTACCAAGCGATGGCAACATTGGTAATGCACCTTCAGTTGGATGTTGTAATGTTCCATTGGGGTCGATGCCCATTTGTTTATAAACAGTGGCTATCAAATCGCATGGAAATACTTTTCGTTCCAAAATGTTTTCGCCCGTTTTGTCCGTTTTACCTATAACCTGCGACGGTTTAAAACCACCACCCGCCACTAAATACGAAAATGCTGTTCCGAAATGAGCTCTGCCACCATTCCATGGAGCTTCCCAAAGCACTTTGGGTGTTCTGCCAAACTCACCACCACAGAGTACTATGGTGTTTTCGAGAAGTCCTTTTTCCGATAAGTCGGCTAGTAAAGTTGAAAGCGCTTTGTCCAACTCGGGCAACATTTCGTTCATGCGTTGGAAATGTGCTTTGTGTGTATCCCAACCTGTGGTGCGCACAGATATAAAGGGAACACCCGCTTGTACCAATTTACGTGCTACCAAACACGACTGCCCAATACGCGACATGCCGTATTTCTCGCGCATTGCTGTGGTTTCGGTGCTTAAATCAAACACTTTGCGAACTTCACCACCAATAAGTTCAATGTCTTTAGTCCTTAGTATTTCCAAATTTTGAAGTATAGCTTTTTCCGATACAATACTCATTTTTTCAAAAGTATTCAATAACTCATTACGCGTATTAAATTTCTCAGGATTAACCAGATTATTTACAATGCCATCTACTTCAAAAATACCTTTCTCAGGTTGTCCGTTGGTGTCGAATGATTTATATTGATTCCCCAAAAAACCACCCTCGT
>CAIWIS010000853.1 GCA_903912795.1 uncultured Bacteroidales bacterium | reverse complement strand
TTAATTTAAAGACATGGATAAAAAACCTTTTTCTAATTATTTCTATGTAATGAACAAGACAAAAGTATTGGTGCATAATCTACGATTGTATGCAGTGTATGTATTGGTAGGAATCATGGTAATGACTACTACTGCAAATGCACAAACAAAATCGACGGAAAATGTGAATCAAAAGCGAATGATTTCCGGTAAAGTGGTCGATAATAAAGGTGAAACAGTTATTGGAGCTACCGTCATTTTTCCAGGCACAAAGGCTGCAACAATTACCAATATTAATGGCGACTTTTCGCTCGAAATTCCTAATAATAGCAAAAAGTTTTTTGTTAGTTATGTAGGGTACAATTCCAAAGAAGTTGTACTTTCTTCAAATCAAAACATTTATAATATTGTTCTCGAAGAATCAAGTATTGCCATTTCGGAATTGGTGGTTGTAGGTTATGGAGCTCAGAAAAAAGAAAGTGTAGTTGGAGCTATTTCGCAAGTAAACAGTGAAACCCTGGTCAGAACAGGAAGTAGTAATATTACTAATGCTTTGGCTGGAAAAATGTCGGGTGTATTAACAATACAACAAAGCGGTCAACCAGGATCAAACAAATCCGAGATTATAATTCGTGGATTATCGAGTTGGAATGGATCTAGTCCGTTAGTAATGGTTGATGGCGTAGAACGCGATTTTTCGAATCTGGATCCTAATGAAATTAACACGATTTCGGTGCTCAAAGACGCTTCTGCAACAGCAGTTTTTGGTGCTAAAGGTGCTAATGGAGTTATTATTGTTACTACAAAGCGCGGACAAATTGGTAAACCTAAGCTGAATTTTTCGGGCTCAACAGGTATTGAAGTTCCAACAGCCATGCCGAATCACATAAGTTCGTACACTACAATGAGTATGTTGAATGTAGGTATGAAGAACAAAATGTTGTATGATAAACTAATACCTGAAAGAGTATTAGCTGAATACCAACATCCTTCTACACGGTTAAATTCACTTCGTTATCCTGATAATAATTGGTTCGATTTATTATCCAATGACTATGCTTCGAATACGCAAGCAAATATTAACATAAGCGGTGGTACTGAATTTGTAAAATATTTTGCTTCCTTTGGTTATTTACACGAAGGTGACTTTTTTAAAGCCTATCAGAACGGTGCTGACGACACCCGTTTTAAGAATGATAAAATCAACTACCGATCCAATCTCGATTTTAGAATAAGTAAATCTACCGATATATCGTTCAATATTGGTGGCGATATTCAGGTTACAAATTCACATACTAGTTCTCCTTGGTTATCGTTGTACGGCGCCTCACCAGCCATTTATCCAGCTTATTTTCCAGAGTGGGTTTTGCAGGAAGTGCCTGATCCCGATTATCCTGATGCTACCGGAATTCGTTATGCTGATAAAATTGGTGAATTTTTCGAAAACCCGTATAGCCTATTCTATAATGGTTCATTCGACAAAACATTGACTTCAAAATTATTTACCGATTTGTTGTTCAATCAAAAATTAGATTTTATCACCAAGGGATTATCCATTAAAGCAAAAGTATCATTAAGCACACAGTATCAAAACCTGGCTCTTACATCTGACTATGGTTTTCCAAAATACCGTATAGATTATACTAAAATTGGAGTTCCTGGTGCTAATCCTTGGTTTCGGACAGGAGAAGGGAACGAAGTATACAAACCAGCTCCATTGGACATCAATATTGGCAGTATGCAAAACGATTTTTATACAAATTTGTATTATGAGTTTGCCACACAGTACAACCGCTCATTTGGAGATCATAGCTTATCTGCCTTGGTACTTATGAATTTCCAAGATAAGAATAAGAACATAAAAGATAGTCCCAATCCTGATTTTAGCTACCGTAATGCCGGACTTGTAGGTAGGGTAACATACGATTATGCAGGTAAATATCTACTCGAAGGCAATGTGGGTTATACCGGTTCGGAACGTTTTGCACCGGGCAATAGATTTGGACTATTTCCTTCATTGGCATTGGGTTGGATAGTGTCCGAAGAAAAATTTTTCCAACCAATTAGTCCGGTAATGAATAAGTTGAAATTGCGCTATTCTGATGGTTTGGTTGGTAGTGATAATGCCAACGACAGGTGGTTATACATTAGTAATTTTTCCATTAGTGGCAGTAATATTATTGAAGATAAAGCTGCAAATCAAGCGGCTCAATGGGAAATGGCGCACAAGCGAGATATTGGTATTGAAATGGCATTCTTAAAAGATAAAATTCGTTTTAGTCTGGATTTATACGACGAGTATCGCGATCGCATTTTGTTGGCACCTAATACCACTACTTTTTTTGTGGGAAATTCGTTCAAAGAATTGAACATGGGTAAAATGAAAAAACACGGTTTAGAAGTTGAACTTGAATATAATAATACTATTGGTAAGAATCTCAACTATTTTATCAAAGGTAATTTTGGATTTAACGAAAACCGTATTCTTTTCAAAGATGATTTACCTTATGCCGAAGAATATCAAAAACAAGCAGGAAAAGCGTATGGCGGAATAACTAATGGCGTTGAACTTAATGGAAATCAGTATTTTACAACAGTTGATGATATTCACTTGAATCCTTCTCCTGTAGCTATTACCGCTTCAAGCGTTGGCGATTATCAATATTTGGATTACAACTGCGATGGTATTATCAACACAAAAGATTTGCATCCTATTGAAGGCTCTTTGTACCCACCTATCACCTACTCATTATCCTCTGGTTTTTCGTACAAAGGTTTTGATCTTAACTTTATGTTTCAAGGAAACTATGGAAAATACATAGATTTTACCGGCGCTTTCGAATATGAATTCACAAAAGGAAACCTACGTGTTCATGAATCACAATTAGACTATTGGACACCAACAAACCCAACTGCAAACCACTCGACCTTAAATTTCGAATATGGCAATGACCCGAAATTTTATTGGGCTGGCGGTTCGGCTGATAATGGTTATGATGGCAAGTTGGCCGGACGTAGTTGGCGCAATGGCGATTATTTGCGCTTAAAGGAAGTTTATATGGCTTACAATCTGAAATCGAAAATGTTGAAATCCGTATTTGGAATTAATAATCTGAATATATATGCCACAGGTAATAATTTGATAACTTTCACATCGTTAATCGAAGGTGATCCTGAACGAAAAGATTTTGAGCAAGGTTTTTACCCTCAAATGATTAGTGGCAAATTGGGTATAAAAATTTCATTCTAATATTAAAAAACAAGATCAATGAAAAAATATTTTAAACTTGCAATAGTATTGATATTCTGCTCTTTACTATTCACATCTTGCTTAGAAGATTACTTAAATGTTTCACCTGAATCAGGACTTACCGAACAGGATGTTTTCACCAAATATGACAACTTTAAGAAATTTTTCGACGTAATATATACTGATTACGGTAAATACTCTTTGGCTACAGCTTTCCCGTTACATTGGTCATTCTGTACACAAAAGTACACCTTGGATGATTTAACTGATATGGCCGATGGTGGTAGACCAACAAATGGTCACACTTTTAAAAGAGGTAGTATGTATCCATCAAATTTTCTTTATAATTTTAGTGATGGAGGTAATCAATATGGTTGGTTCGAGCCCATGTGGCGTGTTACACGTGTTGCCAATATTGCAATCGATAAAGTAGATATGATTCAAAATGCAACTGAGGAAGAAAAAAATGACATACGCGGACAAGCATATTTTGCTCGAGGGTACGCCTTGTTTGCACTTTTTACTGGATGGGGCCCTATGCCCCACATTACCAAATTGTTGGGTGCTGATGATGAATGGGATATTGTTAGACCGAGCAAATATGAAACATGTATGTCGGTAGTTGAAGATATGGATGAAGCCATAAAATATTTTACATTAGCAAAAAAAATGCGTCGCGACCCAGGCCCTGGAGGTACATTACACTTAAACGACCCAGATATGTTTCGTCCAAGTGGTATGGCAGCTACTGCAATACGTGCACGTGCATTACTGTTTGCAGCAAGTCCATTAAATAACGACAAAGGAAATGTAGCCTGGGAAAATGCAGCCAAAGCCAATTGGGAAGCTATACAGACAGCATTATCGCTTCAATACGAATTATTACCTTGGTCAAAATTTAAACAAAACTTTAATGGTGCCAAATACTCCAACGAACAATTGTATGGTTGGTTTGCTGGTCTTTATGGACGAGATGTATCTCAAACACGTTTTTTGCTACCGGGAGTTTTCAACAACAATCAGTTTAATTCCGGCGAATGTCCAACTCAAAATGCAGTTGACAAATTTGAAACAAAAGAAGGATATCCGTTAAATACACAAGCTCAACGAGATGAAGCAACAGCATTAGGTTACTACAATGAACAAAATCCATACGCAAATCGCGATCCCCGATTCGATTTTACGGTCATTTACAATCAATCAACACTTACAGGTTGGTTGGATAATAAAGCGCAACTTTGGTATCAGAATGGCACTCCGGGCGAACTGTTAGCTACTGGGTTCACTGGGATTTCACAAACAGGCTATTTGTTACGTAAACTTTGGGGTGGCGAAAGTGTAAAAAACAAAGTGAGTGTAAACTATACTTCTTCGATAGTTCGATTGGGCGAGCTGTATTTAAATTATGCCGAAGCTGCTAATGAAGCCTATGGCCCTACTACTCCTGCTCCTGGTGCAACTATGTCGGCAGTTGATGCTATTAATGTAATTCGTAGTCGTGCCGGAATGAATAATGTTTTACCACAATTTACAAACGATAGAGAAATATTTCGTGAACGAATTAAGAATGAACGCAATGTAGAACTGGCTTACGAGGGTCATTATTATTACGACATTCGCAGATGGAAAGATGCTCCAACTGTATATTCATCAGTACTTTATGGTATAACAGCTGAAAAACTACCAGCTGCCACTCCAACCTATCCTACTGGATTTAAATATACACGAAATGCACTCGTTTCTACTCGTCAGATAGCTTGGAAAGAAGCCATGTATTATCTTCCTTTTGCGGATAAAGATTATAAATTAATGCGAAATTTTGTAACCGGACCAGTATGGTAATCAACAAAAACAATAAAAATACTATGAGTAAAATAAATATATTAGCTTACGCAAAGCGATACGGTTTTCTTTTAATGTTAGTTATCATATCAATGGGTATGGTAGCTCAGCAAACAAAGAATAAAAAAGACACACAACAGTTTCAAATAACGGTTACCGACGAACAAGGTAAACCATTGGCTAATACACAAATTGTGGTAGGTGAAGGAATAAATTATATTCGTGCCAATGCACAGGGGCAAGCTACTGTTGACGCTAAATTGGGTGATTTTCTTAATTTTTCAATCGAAGGTTACCAGGAGCAAGTGGTTCTAGCAGAACAGTTTATTGCCACAAAAGAAATTAAACTAAAAAAATACTTGCTATTCGCTTCAGCTAATGATGTACTACATTTGCCTTATGTGGATATGAAAAAGCGCAATAGTACGAATAGCACCGTAGTGATTAGTGGGAAAGAATTGGAAAAATATACTGGAAGTGATATACGTAATGCATTTACAGGTTTAGCAGCCGGCATGGAAGTACGTGAATTAAATGGCTCGCCAGGACTTAATGTGATTGAACGCTATGCAGGAAATTCCGAAAAAGTTGACATTACACTCCGTGGTCGTTCACCTATGTATATTGTAGATGGCTTACCTACAGAATTTACCGAAATGCCTCTTGATCCAAGCGAAATTGAATCGGTCACCATCATTAAAGACATTGTGGCTAAAGCAATGTATGGACCACGTGCAGCCGATGGCGTGATTTTGATAAAAACCTACCGCGGAAAACTGAACGACAGAACTATAAAAGTAAATGTTGAAAAAGGAACAAGCATTGTTGATCGTATGCCAACTTGGACAAATGGTGTAGACTATGCCCGCTTAAATAACATGGCACGTGCCAATAGTTTGATGCCTGGACCAAAATATAGCGATGAAGCTATTGCAAAATATGCTGCAAACGACGGTTACAATATGTACTTTCCGAATAATGATTTTAGGGCTATGATGTTTAAAAGCACGATGAATTATAACCGTGCAAATATATCAACCTCAGGAGGTAACGAAGGAATTCGCTATTTTAGTTATCTTGGTTTAACCAATGAAGGCGACATGTTTAAAATTGGCAACAAATCGGAGTATAATCGTATTGTAAGCCGTTCAAATTTAGACATAAAAATTAACGACAAACTAAAAATGCGTTTAGGTATTTATGGTGCACTTGGTTTACGGAGTACGCCAGCATATAGCAGTGGAGGCGAATATTTGGCTATGAATAGTGCCATTATAGATGCCAATACAATACCTGCCATTGCATTTCCTATTTATGCTAACAATGATTCAAAATTGGCTAAACCTTGGTTTGCAGTAACTTCAAACTACCCAAATAATCCTATTGGTGAATTAACAGGTAGAGGTTTTAGTGATGAGTCGTCGCGAATTGGTTCTACCAACTTGGCTTTCGATTTTGATATGTCTCACTTAGTAAAAGGTTTATCTTCTGAAACTTATGCCGGTTTTAATTTGCTTAACTTAGTTCGAAAAGGAAAAGCTTTAAATTATATAGCTTATACCGCCACTCCAACATTAACTCCGGTGAATATTGATCCGATTTTGTATCCAGCTGGTAGAGATTCAATTATACTAACTAAGGTACATGATGGCGTGGATCAATCGGGACTTACGAAATTAGCCGATTACTATTTCCAAACATTTACAGTATCACAAACTTTCAAACACGAAGCGAAAATTGGTAAGGCTAATTTACTGAATACGCTTTCATACAATTTGTCTAGTTCTTCACGTGAAGGTTATGAAGAGGCTCAACGCCAACACAATGTGAGTTGGAGCGGTTTATTGAATTACGACAATAAATATTGTTTACAAACCGTAGTAAATTATGCTGGAACCTATAGTTTTGTAAAAGAAAATCGTTATGCCATGTTTCCTTCTATTGGCGCAAGTTGGGTTATTTCCGAAGAAAATTTCATGAAATCTGTTCGTTTTATCGATTATTTAAAACTTCGCGCCGAAACAGGAGTATTAGGATATGATAATTTTCAAGCTCCTTTTTATTACCGTGATAATTACAGCACTTCCAATTCAGGTACTACTGCTGGTTTTGGTCCTTCTACATCGGGTTGGTTGGGTTCAGCTACCGAAACTTCAGTATCACGCACATTGCCAAGCCGTATTGGTAATCCAAATTTAAATTGGGAAAAACGACGAGAATTTAATGTGGGATTAGATGCTAGTTTATTCTCGAAAAAATTGACTGTAGAACTAAGTTACTATAATCAATTACGAGATGGCATTATATCGCAAGTTTCAAATGTACTTCCTTCAGTAGTAGGAAGTACTACAACCCCTAAACAGAATTTTGAACAAATTCGATATACTGGTTTAGAATTAGCATTGAAATACAGCGATAAGGTGGGCGATTTTAGCTATTCTGTTGGTGCGAATGCTTCGAGCCAAGATGCTATTTATGAAAAGGTTGACGAACCAAACTATCGTAATGATTATCAGTCGCTTGTTGGAAAATCAATTTACAGCTATACAGGACTTACCTATTTAGGTAAATATCAGACTGATGCTGAAGCGCTTGAAATTCCGTCGCTGTATGATGCAGTACTTCATGCTGGTGATTTAAAATACCAAGATATGAACAATGACAAGGTGATTGATGATAACGACCGTTCAGTAATTGGAAATACAGCACCTAAGCTAAATTATGCACTAAATATCAATTTAAGATACAAAGGATTTGAGCTTTATGTGTTAGGAACCGGACGTGCATTTTTCGACTTGGCACTTACCAATAGTTATTTCTGGAATGGTTGGGGCGATGGGAATTACTCTTCGTTTGTACAAGACAATCTCACAACGGGTCAATATCCAAAATTTACATATAATAAAATCGAAAGCAACTTTAAGTCGTCAAACTATTGGCTCACCGACGGTAGTTTTTTCAAAGTTCAAGACGTACAATTAGCGTATCATTTTCCAGAAAAACTAATCCAGAAAATTAACGTACGTGGCATGAGTGTATTTGTAAACGGAACAAATTTATACACCTTAACCAAAGTAAAATATGTTGATCCAGAATCCATTAACTCTGGCGTAACCACTTATCCGCTCTTTATGAATATTACTGGCGGCATAAAATTAACTTTTTAAAATGGATAATAATATGAAATATACAAAATTATCAATCTTGGGGCTTGTTTTAGTTTTATTAAGTTCGTGTGCCGACTTTTTAGAGCCCTATCCAAATGGTGATATATCGAGCAATGATTTGTGGGAGTATCAGGATAAAGTGGCTGGCTTGGTAAATAGTTGCTACCAACTAATGCCCCAAAACTATAACGATAACGAAGGTGCAGTACTTGATTGTGCTACGGACAATGCTGTTTATACGAGTACTACCAGCAGTATATCAAAATTTGCTGTAGGCACATTAACTACAGGGCAGGATATTTTCGCCTCCTATTGGTCAAGAGACTATCAAGCTTTATATCTTTTAAATACTTTTTTAAAGGACAATAAAGGTTATAATACGCGCTATTTAGTAAAGCCACATTATAACGATTTAGTTCGTACACGCTTACATGGCGAAGCTTATGCATTACGTGCTTGGTTTGAGTGGGATTTGCTCCAAAAATTTGGCGGGAAATCTATGACAGGACAAATGCTCGGTTTTCCAATTGTAACTGAACCATTGGATCCAAATTCGAATATTAATTTGGCACGCAACACATACGATGAGTGTGTGAAAAGGATAATAATGGACTGTGATTCAGCAATCAAATATTTACCCATTGCACACCGCGATTATTTAGTAACAGATCCAAACGATAAAATCTATGCCGGCAGTAAATACTGGGGACGCATGGATGGACTCACAATGCTATCTATCAAATCGCAATTATACTTAACATGGGCAAGTCCTCGTTTCAACCCCGAGAATCAGATAGCTCGATGGGATAGTGCAGCTGTGAATGCAAAAAAAGTGATTGATTTTAAATTAACGAAAGATAATATTGCCGGAGGTTTTAGTCCTGCCAATAAAGTTGAATGGTTTAGTCCTATTTTCCCAGGTATCGTTTTCAGTTCTCGTTATTTGAGCAGTAGCGATGCAATGGAGCGCATGTTTTATCCGGGTGGTTTTCAGGGAGATGGCGCTATGGGTGCAACAGAGGACTTAGTTGAATCATTTCCAATGAAAAACGGATATCCTATCAACGATCCAACCAATCGTGGTGGCTACGATCCGTCAAATCCATATTTGAATCGGGATCCGCGTTTTTATAGTAATATATTTTATAACAATGAAACGATTAAGCAAGAAGGTACGACTACGGATATGTATACTTTTCAAAATTATGTTGGAGGTAAGGATGCTCGTTTATCTTCTCCTTCAAACAGCCGTACAAACTATCATATCAAGAAGTTTGTATTCATGGGTCTAAACTGGTCCAACAGCACCATAAAAAAAGCACAACATGCAAAATTCTTTTTTCGTTGGGCACATTTAGTGCTAAATTTTGCCGAAGCAGCTAATCAGGTTGTTGGACCAACCGATGCCGCAAAATACGGCATATCGGCAAAAGATGCAATTAGTTATCTACGTAAACGCAATACATATGACAATGCCACAGGCATTACTACTGATCCATATTTATCAGAAGTAGCACTTGAAGGCAAAACGAAATTTGAATATTTTGTAAAAAATGAGCGACGTTTGGAAACATGTTTTGAAGGAATGCGTTTCTACGATTTACGTCGGTGGTCAACTAGTCTTACTGAATTAAATAAAGCAGCTCATGGGGTTGATATAAATAAAATAAACGAAACTACCTTTACTTATTCGAAAGTAGAAGTTGAAAATAGAAATTTCAAATCGGCTTATTTACCAATACCATATTCTGAAATAATGAAAATGAGCAATTTAGTTCAAAATGAAGGCTGGGACGGCTGGAATTAGTTTATTTACAATTTATTCATTTACAAATTACTATTTAATTATATGAAAAACTTTTTGACAATTCTAATCGTTGCGCTAACATTCACTTCATGTTACGATGATTACATTAGTGATTATACAGTTAACAGTACCTATTTCACGTATCAATATGATGTGCGAACATTTGTTGTGGGCGAAGGTATGAAGTTTGATATTGGTGTGGCCTTTGCAGGCGCAAGCATCAATAGCAAAGACCGCGTAGTGAACTATATTATTGACCCTGCATTGATAACACCGGCTGCACTCACTGCCATGCAAGCAAGTTCGTTGGCTTATATTAAAACGGCAACAACCGGGTTAACATCTTTAGCTTTGCTACCAACAAACTACTATAGTTTGACTGATGGTTCTAAATTTATTATCACCAAAGGACAACATGTTGGTCGTATAACAATTCGTCCCGATTCGGCCAGTTTTTTAGCTGATCCTGAATCATTAAATCCAAATTACGTATTGCCTTTCATGATTACAACTGCGGATGTGGATTCAATTTTACCATTGAAAAAAACAACAATTATTGGTGTAAAATACGAAAATATGTTGTTTGGGAACTACTGGCATGGAGGTAAAACTATTCGTTTTACGGCAGCTAATGTTTTAAAAGATACTGTAAAATATTTCACTAGCATACCGCAGCCTGAAGCCAATATTTGGGCACTCAAAACAATTGCTCCATTTGAATTGACGATTAATGGTTATTCTAACGTAACAAGCTCAAAACCCGAACTTAAGATATCACTTAATAGCGATGGAACAATAGCTATAAATCGAGTGTTAGGATCTACTTTTGCTTATACGGCCGAAGGTCCTTCAAGTTTTAATAAGGCAAAATTATTACAAAATCGTAAGATTTTCCTTAGTTACAAATATACCGATACACAAGGTAATATTTGTTATGCTACTGATACACTAACTTTCCGTAATCGTGTACGCGATGGTGTGAATGAGTGGCAAGACGAGAATCCGAGTCACTATTAATGAAAGTATTATGGCACTTCTTTTATTGTAATACAATTTTATAGAAATGAAAATATAATTTAATCCCGCTCGAAATGGCGGGATTTATTGTTTGTTTTCAAAATTGATTTCTGCGTTAATGGTTGTAAACTACTGGATTGTTTTTTTGCTATGCGTAAATCATTATATTTGGACAAAAATAGTATTACAATGTATTTTTCGAACATTATATATTGCTAATCTTTTGTTCCTTTGTACAATTAAATCTTTTAATAGAGTCAGCAAATAATGAAAATAAATATCCTATTTCTATTTATTGTTTTTTCGTATTTGAAGCTATTGGCTGCCGATACAATTCTTTTGGATTTTGAATCAAGCACAGTTACTGCTACAATTAGCTCATGGACCAATTATGCTGTTGCCGGAAAATCAGCAAGTAATTGGTCTACTCCAAACCCATTCATTGAGACAGTAAATCCTACATCTAACTGCTACAAGGTGGTGAAAAGTTCCGGTGACCCATACTGGACTGGTCTTGATATTACCCTTACTACTCCGATAACAATAACTGCAGATAATAAGTATTTGCATGTGTTGATTTATAAAACCACCACTACAAAAATAGCCTTAACCTATACTCCCGATGGTGGCACACAAATCATCGAAAACTGGCAATCGAACAATACGAAAAATGCCTGGATCGATTACATTTTAGTTCTACCTGTAGGTACAAACATTAGAAAATTTGCTGTCAAATTGGGAGATGATGCTGGTGATTATTATATCGACCAAATGGTGCTTTCGAGTAGTCAGAATTCTACTTCAATTACTCCTTCATTGGTTGATCCAGCTACAAGGAATCAAACGATAGAAGGTTGGGGTGGTTCGCTTTGCTGGTGGGCAAACATTATGGGTGGCTACGATGCGGCTAAAGTGAAAGACATTTGCGACTGGATTACCGATCCTGTAAACGGTTTGAATATGAACTTATTTAGATTCAATATTGGTGGTGGTGATAATCCAACACATACTCACATTAGAAAAGATGGTGGAGAAATGCCGGGATATAAAGCATCGGCCACATCAAGCTACAATTGGAATCAGGATGCTAACCAGCGCAGAATATTACAACAATTAATTGCGTCCCGCATCGCCAATACAGGTGTAAATGATGTAAAACTCATTGCCTTTTCAAATTCACCTCCCTATTGGATGACAGTTAGTGGCTGTTCGTCGGGCAGTGTCGAAGGTAATGTGTGTAATCTATTGCCAGATATGTTCGACGACTTTGCTGATTATTTAACTGAAGTGACCAAATATTATCACGATAATCTAGGTATTACGTTTGATTATCTCGAACCATTTAACGAGCCAGATGGTACCTGGTGGAAAAAATTCGGAAATCAGGAAGGATGTTACTTTTCAACAAGTGATCAACTCAAAATGATACGGGAACTTTATTCTAAAATGTCGCAGAAAAACATGTTGTCGTATTGCCAAATAACTGCAAACGATGCGAATAACATGGATAATGGTTTGTCGGCTTTAAATTCATACAAATCTGCTGGTGATATTTTACCTAAAATGAATTTAATTTCAGTTCACTCCTATTATGGTTCGAACCGTAGCGGTTTGGCCAGCTTTGCAAAATCCAATAATTTGAAATTGTGGCAAACAGAATCGGGACCATTGGATATAGAAGGTGGTACAGCTTATAGGATCATGACCGTATCGGATCGGATTATTAGTGATATGCGCACTATGAAGTGTACAGCTTGGCTCGATTGGCAATTAGCATCGGATGGCAGTCCCAACTGGGGTTTGCTTGTTGGGACTTATAGCGACAAGACCAATCCGGTTACCAAAGCTATATCGTATTATGTAAGAACGCACTTCAGTCGGTTTCTAAAATCAGGTTACACCGTAATTTCGAACTCAGCAAGCAATGTCCTAACAGCAGTTAGTCCCGACAATAAAGAGTTGGTCATTGTGGTGAGCAACAAAGAGGCTTATGCACGTAAATTCTCAATTGATCTATCAAAATTTTCAGATTTAGGTAGGGTAACTCAGATACGTACACGCGCTCAAGAGTCAATCGGTACAAAGCTTTCGGTTTCTGCGTTTGATCTTACGTCAACTACATTGAATTGTGATATGTCATCTGAAACTATTATCACTTTTGTGATACCGATCAATCAGATTGAATCGTCAGTTAATGAAGTAGATAGAACTATTGGAGATATGTATTTTTCAGATGGATATTTATATACTAACTTTAATTATTCCGACAAAATTAACCTGGCAATTTATAATTCGCTTGGACAACAAGTGTGTACTATGCAGAATGTAAATGCAAATGGAAGAGAAAATATTAAACTCAAGAGTGGCTTTTATATTATCATAGCTAAGACGGGAAATAAGACTATTTCGCGTAAGATTTTAGTTTAAAATTACATGTTTGGTTTGGCTTAATATAAATTTATGATTGTAATTAATTAAACTTTTAAATAATCATCATTTAAATTAAAAAATCATGAAAAAATCACTATTATGCATTTTAGCAAATTTATTTATCACATTATCAATTTTTTCTCAATGGCAATCGAACATTGTAAAGTTTGATGCAAATGGCAAGCTGAGCTATACATCAGACTCGGAAGGCAATAAAATCCCTGATTTTAGTTATGCAGGTTACAAAAATGGAACCGTAGCTATACCAAGTATTACTGTGCGGGCAACAATTAGTCCGGTTACTGGTGATAATACGGCGAATATTCAGAACGCCATCAATACTGTTGCTGCGCGAACACCCGATGCAAACGGGATTCGTGGCGCTGTACTCATGAACGCCGGAACGTATAGTGTTTCAGGAATAATTAGAATAAATGCATCTGGAGTAGTACTTCGTGGTGTGGGAGATGGAAGTGCCCCTGCCACCAATACAATTATCGCTTCGACAGGCAACAAAACTACTCAACCAACTGTAATTATAGCTGGAGGAGGGAATGATGGCTCGGGAAGTTCGGCATGGTCTGATAAATCGGGCAGTAATGTCAATATTACAGATGCCGTGGTGTATGTTGGTGCCAAATCCTTTACTGCCGCAAGCACTAGCGGATTCGCTGTGGGAGACAATATTGTAATTGTACACCCTAAAACAACAGCCTGGGTAAATGCCGTTGATAATGGTGGCACAGGCGAAACACTCTATTGGAAGTCAGAAGCGCTCGATATAAAATACAACCGATATATTACTGCCATTAACGGTTCTACAATTACCCTTGATGCACCGGTATTTAATACGCTTAATAAATCGCTATCGCAAAGCTATTTTTATAAAACTACCCGCACCGGAATCCTTACGAATATTGGCATTGAAAAACTTCGGGTTGACATTAAAAATCCACTTAACGAATTACCCACAAATGCTGCAGGAGATGTAGCCAACCACTCCGCAAATGCGATATGGCTTGGCAAAATTCAGGATGCATGGGTAACAAATGTCACGGTGTTGCATTTTAGTACGAACGGCATTACAACATCCATTGCAACGCGTGTAACCATTGACAATTGCAGCTCCATAGACCCAATTGGCACTATCACAGGCGGATATAGATACAATTTTTGTAACGAATGGGCATCCCAGTTGATTTTAATTTCCAATTGTTATGCAAAATATGCACGTCATGCCTACATATCGAATGGCACAAGCACAGTATCGGGTATAGTGGTTTACAAACATACGGCCGATTACAATTACACCTCCAGTGAGGGTCATCGTCTTTGGTCTCAAGGGTTGCTTATTGACAATTGGACGAATACGAATTCGCAAGATGCCTCAGAAGTTGTTGCTTTTTATAATCGCGGCAACTATGGTTCTGGTCATGGTTGGTCGGCTGCACACTCAGTTATCTGGGGCGGAACCGTAACTGGTCAAGGTCGTTTTTGTGTACAAAAGCCACCAACAGCTCAAAATTATGCTATAGGTTGCATGACAACGGTTGTC
>CAIWIS010000852.1 GCA_903912795.1 uncultured Bacteroidales bacterium | reverse complement strand
TAATTCAATAGGAAAAAAGCCTTTTCAGAAATATTTTTTGTTCTATTAAATAATAGCTATTTAATTTTCGAACATTTTGTTGAACTCTTCAATCGTAACTTCCTTTGTATCAAGTTTTACGCTGTTTTTTACGATTTCAAAAACTTTATTCTCAGCTACGCGTTCAACAATTCCTTTAACAGTTTCTTCTTTCTTCAACATGTCTTTTGCATAATTGTCAAGAATATCGTCACCCATTCCAACCATTCCGTATTGTGCAAATTGGGCACGAGCTATTTTACGAGCATAGGCATTAACATCTTCAATTTCAACTTTCACCTCGTTAGCTTTTGTAAGTTTGTCCTTAATAAGTTGCCATTTAAGGTCAGCTATCATTTTAGGGAAATCTTCTTCAAGTGTTTGGGCAGTTAAATTAGTATTTGTAGCCAATACCCAACGTTTCAAAAACGCATCTGGAAATTGAAGATCATTGAACTTGGCCAAAAGCATTTCGCGCGCATCTACACCAAATTTGTATTCGCTATCGCCCGAAAGTGACTCTAAGATTCCGTCTTTAATTTTTGCTCTAAACTCTTCCTCTGTAGTTACAACACCTTCGCCATATACTTTATCGAAAAGTTCTTGATTTACATCAGCTTCATAGTAGCGAGTAATACCTTCGATTGTAATTTGAAAATCAGCAGTAATATTTTTAGCTTCGTCTTTTGAAATTTTAAGTAACGATGAGATTTCAGCTTCGTTTTCGAAAGCAGTTTGAGGGTTAAATGTAATAACTGCACCTTTAACAGCACCTACAAACGCTGCTTTTTGAGCTTCGTCTTTTATGTATGATGGAGTTAGAACTGCATCAGCCACTTTCAAGCCTTTTTCATTTACTTTGCCATCCGCTAGTTCAAGAATTTCACCTTTTACCATGTCTTTTTCTTCCACAGTTTCTTCTTGAACATATTTACCATATCGACTTGTGTGCGATTTAATTTGATTGTCAATCATTTCGTCGCTTACAGCTATGGTGTAGTTTTTAATTTTATCTTTTTTTGTTAATTCAACTTCAAATTCAGGTGCAATGCCTAAATCGAAAATAAATTCAAAATTATCATTAGCATCAAAATCAATTGGTTGTTGATCTGTTTCATTAGGCATAGGTTCGCCCAACATATTAATTTTGTTTTCACGAATGTAGCCGTAAAGTTCATCCGAAACTATTTTATTGATTTCCTCTGCAATGACAGCTTTTCCGTACATTTTTTTAATTAAACCTACTGGTACGTTTCCTGGACGGAAGCCTGGGATGTTTGCTTTCTTGCGGTAATCACGTAATGTTTTCTCTACCTTTTCGGCATAATCCGATTTTTCGATGCAAACGGTTAGTGTTGCATTGTTCTGATCGATGTCTTTTCTGACGATGTTCATAATGTATATTTGTTATTTGCGTATTTTATACGGTTCAAAATTATTTACAGTACATGGTTAATAGGCTTTTAGCCTTTTCTGACTGGATTTTAAATTGGGCTGCAAAGTTACGAATTTTTTAGTTAAAAAAATCATGTTTTCGGCCTAAAATAACATTTATTATTTTTATTCGAAATTCTATTCATCTGGCATTCAAATTCAGTCTTTTGTTTTATGGAATTTATTTATCCATTCAATTTGAATTACGATAAAAAACAGG
>CAIWIS010000851.1 GCA_903912795.1 uncultured Bacteroidales bacterium | reverse complement strand
GAAAGTAACTCTACATCCCCTTTAGGGGCTTGGGGCGGCAAAAATTAATGTTATAACTGCCCCTATATCCCCTAAAGGGGACTTGAAGTTACAATTGATTTGTGAAATTATTATTTTTTACAAATGCGACATTATTTATTACCTATTACTTTAATGAGTTATTAGGGTGTAATTTAAATTGCTTCTTAACTCATAAAATGATGCAAAAAAAATACGGAACGTTGCATTATACCACAGCCTCAAATTGCTGTTCTTTATTCTGTTCGCGATGAATTAATTGAACCTCCACTCCAAATTGAGCATGAATATGTTCGGCCATTTTTTGTGCAGAATATACCGAACGATGTCGTCCACCAGTGCAGCCAAACGAAACCATAAGGTTAGTAAAACCACGGTCTTTATAACGTTTAACCGATGCATCAACCAGATTATAAGCATGTTCTAAAAAACTCAATATTTCACCATCTTCTTCTAAAAACTGAATTACAGACTCGTCCAAACCTGTGAAATGTTCGTAACGTTCGTATTTACCGGGGTTATTTACAGCCCTGCAATCAAATACGTAACCACCACCATTGCCTGAGTCATCGTTTGGAATTCCTTTTTTAAACGAGAAACTATAAATCTTAACAACCAATGGTTTTTTCACTTCCACTTCGCGGAACTGTTTCAAGGCTGTCATTTCTCTCAGTATTTCAACTAAATATGGATATTCCGAAACTTCTTCGTTTAAAATCTCCCTTAAATTTTGTATAGCAAATGGTATGCTTTGTAAGAAATGTGGTTTCTTTTCGAAATAGCCTCTAAACCCATAAGCACCAAGCACTTGTAATGTTCGAAACAGAACAAAATGTTTGAGTTGTGTTTTAAATTCTGACGCATCCACAGGTATAAGTTCTTGTAGTGCATCGAGGTATTCTGCAAGCAATTCTTCACGTAATTCTTCGCTATACTTGGCTTTAGCCTGCCACAAAAACGATGCAACATCGTAATAAAGAGGACCTTTTCGTCCACCCTGAAAATCGATAAAATAAGGTTCATTGTCCTTAATCATCACATTGCGGCTCTGAAAATCGCGATACATAAAAGTATTTGAATGCGAACGAAGCAAAATATCCGAAAGTCGGCCAAAATCATCCTCTAGTCTATTTTCCTGAAAATCTAAACCCGTAGATTTTAAAAAACAATATTTAAAATAATTCAAATCCCAAAGTATGGAGCGCTCATTAAATTCAGGTTGAGGATAACAAACCGAAAAATTAAATCCCTCCGCACCTTTCACTTGAATTTGTGGCAATATACGCATTGTTTTGCGCAACATTTCTTTCTCAACTTCACAAAAAACACCCGTTTTGCGCCCTTCGGCAATATAATCAAAAAGCAATGTATCGCCTAAATCTTCTTGTATATAATGTAGTCCGTCAAGGGTTTGACCAATAAAACGTGGAACTGGCAATCCTTTCGTATGAAAATGCTTTGCCATTTGAATAAAAGCACTGTTTTCTTCAACCGAAGTGCCTTCAACACCAATTACTATATTATTTTTGCTTTCGAGGCGAAAGTACCTGCGGTTTGAACCGGAAGCCGACAATTCTGTTTTTGAGAGAAACTTTTCGCCTGTAAATTGCTGAAAAAGCATTTCAAGTTCGTTCATAAATTCGATGTGTATATTTTTTAGTCATGCAAAGATACACACTTAGATTATAAAATAAAACTATTCCAAAAACTTTTTTATTGCAAAACTGTTTATATAATGCATTGCAAAATGCACTAAACTTTAGAATAAACAATCAAAAATAAATTTCAGAAAATGAGTAAAATTGAGAAAATTGTTGCCCGCGAAGTATTGGACTCGCGTGGAAATCCTACTGTAGAAGTAGATGTATTGTTAGAATCGGGCATTGTAGGTCGTGCTGCTGTACCTTCGGGTGCATCAACCGGCGAAAACGAAGCCATTGAATTGCGCGACGGCGACAAAGGTCGCTACCTTGGAAAAGGTGTACTAAAAGCAGTTGCAAACGTAAATAACGTAATAGCTCCTGCTCTTATTGGTATCAGTGCATTGGAACAACGTGCCATCGACAAAAAAATGATAGCTATGGACGGAACAAAAACCAAATCGAATTTGGGTGCAAATGCCATTTTGGGTGTTTCGCTGGCTGTAGCTAAAGCTGCTGCTGAATATTTGGGTATGCCATTGTACCGTTATATTGGTGGTACAAATGCTTTTACATTGCCAGTACCTATGATGAACATTATTAATGGTGGTTCACACTCCGATGCTCCTATTGCATTTCAGGAATTTATGATTCGCCCTGTTGGTGCAAGTTCGTTCCGCGAAGGTTTACGTATGGGTGCCGAAGTTTTCCATTCATTGAAAAAAGTATTGCATGACCGTAACTTGAGCACTGCAGTAGGCGACGAAGGTGGTTTTGCTCCTAACCTTGCTGGCGGTACCGAAGATGCGTTGGAATCAATACTCACTGCGGTTAAAAATGCAGGATACGTTCCCGGAAAAGACATTACAATTGGATTGGACTGCGCTTCGTCGGAATTTTTCAAAAATGGCATTTACGATTATTCAAAATTTGAAGGTCCAAACGGCAAAAAACGTAACTCAGCCGAACAAGCTGACTATTTGGCTGAATTAATTTCGAAATACCCTATTGACTCCATCGAAGATGGTATGGGCGAAAGCGACTGGGATGGTTGGAAATTGTTGACCGAAAAAATTGGCGATAAATGTCAGTTAGTGGGCGACGATTTATTTGTGACCAATGTAGAGTACTTGAAAAAGGGAATTGATTTAGGCTGCGCAAATTCAATTCTTATTAAAGTAAACCAAATTGGTTCATTGTCCGAAACATTGGATGCTATCGAAATGGCTCACCGCGCCGGTTACACCTCGGTAACTTCGCACCGTTCGGGCGAAACCGAAGATGCTACCATTGCTGACATTGCTGTGGCAACTAATTCAGGACAAATTAAAACAGGATCGTTAAGCCGCTCCGACCGTATGGCGAAATACAATCAATTGCTTCGTATCGAAGAGGAATTGGGCGATTTGGCCGTGTACGGATATAAGAAGTAGTTCATAAAGTTTATAAAGTAAGCCATCTGAGTTGTCAGGTGGCTTTTTTTTTGATTTGTGAATTAAAACATCTAAACGATATTGATTTAATGGATTAAATTTTTTACTTTTGACGCTGGAAATCTATTAATCGTAAGGACGCGGCATGGCACGTCTCAACAAAACAAAAATAACAATTACTATATTGGGTATGCCCCGATGTATAAAGAAATCAAATTTACTATATGATAAACATTGATAAACAAGTAGATTATTGGTTTGGTAGTGCTTTTGATGATTTTGAATCAGCAAAACTTTTAATAATCAATAATCGCTATTTGCATGGTTTGTTTTTTTGTCATTTAGTAATTGAAAAAGCGATAAAAGCAATCGTAGTTAAACACACGGGCGAAATTGCACCTCGTTCTCACAATCTTTTGTATTTGTCCGAAATCGCTGGACTGACTTATGCCGAAGAGGATGAAATATTTCTTGGTATACTTATGAAATATCAACTTCAAGGGCGTTATCCTGATTATCAGCCAACTATACCAAATGAGGAAAAGGTAAACGGATATTTATTAAAAACACAGACCCTACTATTATGGCTAAAACAGAAGTAATTGAGCTTTTAAAAAAATATATTATACTTTTAAACAGCAATGGAATATCTGTTTACAAAGCGTTTTTGTTTGGTAGTTATAGCACCAATACGGCAAACGATGCAAGCGATATAGATGTAATGATTGTATCTGAAAAATACGATGATTCCGACGACG
>CAIWIS010000850.1 GCA_903912795.1 uncultured Bacteroidales bacterium | reverse complement strand
GTTTACACTTATAAAAAATCAGGATTTACACCTATATAAACGCTCCATTCTTTTCCCTAATTTTGAAACTGATATTCAAGGCTTTGCTTTGTACAATAGTTTTATTTGTAACTAGTTGTATTGTAAAGTATTAAATAGGAGTAGTCCCAATTTTGTTTTGTTTTTTCAATAACTGTTTGTCGCGCTAAGCACATCGATACAAGAGTCAAATCTTGTGTCGATGATGTAAGGAAAAATCAGATAATAAACCAATTTTTACATAATGGAAACCATAACTCAATCAAACGTTCAACAGTTAAAAATTTGTTTTACACCAAACCCTGCAACCGATCAGGTACAGATTAGTGGCATCGAAGGTAATGTAAAGCTAGTAATAAGCGATATGCATTGCCGTGTGTTAATTACCCAGAATATTGTTTGCGACGATGTAGTTTGTCTTAAAAGCCTTACACGTGGTATATACATTGCCAAACTAATTTCGCCAAACGGAAAAATTGAACGCCGTAAATTAGAAAAAAAATAATTGAAGTAGAATAACTTAAGGATTGATTATGCTAATATAAGTTCGACGAGCTGCTTCATTTTTATTGAAGCAGCTCGTTTGTTGTATGTGAAAATCAATTTGGACTATAATGTTTTTACCTTTTGGCAAATATTTTTACCTTTTGGAAAACCGATTAAGCAGGTAAAACCTATTTTTGCAGCTGTAAATATTATAATGAAAATGTTTTGTAACCTTTAATCGTTCAATACAGATAAAATGAATATTCGTTTTATGAATAGCTTTGTTGAATAAATAAACTTTGTTTAAATTTATTGTTCCTGAAAAATAGTTACAACATGACAAGAAGTGAATTTAACAAACGATATTTGGTAGAACCAATATTTAAAGAATCACAAGTTCTTTTCTATGTATATATAAACCAGAAGGTTGATTATGTTACTCCTGCAATTGATTTGCGTAGGGTGTTTGAGTTAGAGCAAATTGATGACAACACAATAAAACATGAGATTAAAAAGGTGGCAGATTCATTAATTTGTGAAAAATATGGAATAATAGACTGAGTTAATAAGACATTTAGTCCATTATGTCTACGCGTTTGAATGCACGTTAGGCTTATTGATAAGCAAAATATGTTTTTTCCATTCGTGAACCGATTTTCCTGTGACGGAAACAATTGCTCGTTTCATTGAATTAAAGGACCCAAATCCACATTTTTCGGCTAAATGTTCGTTGCTTATTGAAGGATTTGCAGCATATACATTTTCGAGTTCTGTAACTCGGAACCCATTTACAAACGAACAAAAGTTTTGATTGTATTGCTGATTAATAATGGTTGAAAGATAACTCCGATTGGTTCCTATCCGCTCAACCACATCCATAATATTTAAATTGCTATCGATATAAATTTTATCGTTCTCAAACAAATCCAATAACTTTTTCAAAATCATTTGCTGCGATACATTAAGCTCAGTGCTAGTTGGTGCTGATTCGCTTTCATTATCTTCAACTTCAAAAGTTGGGTTAATGGCTTTTTGTGTAAATCCCATGTAGCCAATGCCATAGAGCGATAAGGCAAATATTAGCCAAATACTGTTTAGAATCATTTCGCTTGGAAAGAGTAACTTTCGGCCTACAATATGTGCCACAAAAGTACTTAGCGAAATGAAAATTAAAAAATAATTGAGCCATTTGGCATTATTAAATCTGCCATCGTGTAAGTCGGAATAATACTGCTCTGCTTTGTGCGCATATTTTTTAAGCAAGAGCTGGTTAAGTACAAAGGTTATGACAAGCAGTACCACAAACATAAGCTTCACAATTTTTCGCATTACACCTAAAAACTGAATTTGAGGCGAATCGGCAAAAAGATGATCGTGATAAAGCCAGGCTTTGTATTGTTCGAATGGCGTTAAAAAAATTCCCACCGTATAAACCGTAGCAATCAACAAGGGAACAACGAGGTATTTGGCATGCAGGCGCAGGCTAAACTTTTCGTCGACAGTAAGCAACCGAAAATAGATGTAATAAATGGGGAAAGCGATACTCCCAAAATACGCCAAAGCAGGCTCCCAGAATGGAAAAATATCGGGATATGGAGCAAAAAACAAATACTGACCAAAAAAACAAATAGCAGCATTCAGCATAAAAAAACTCAGAAACCGCGCAGGCACACTGCTGTTTTTTTTATTGCTCTGAAGCGAAATAAACCAGAAAAGTGAAATATATACGGGCGATAATAAAATTAACGTTCGAATCATGCTGAATTTATCTGATTATTGACAAAGTTTTTACCTTTTGGCAAACAAGTTTACCTTTTGGCAGAAGCACATTATTTGTAAAAAGTATTTTTGTAGCGCTATAATATGCAAAAATAGCAAAATAATTGGATTAATGCAAGATTTGCAATAGAAACAATTTGAGTAAAGGATAAAAATAAAATAATCAATATAAAACTCTCAAAAAAAAACGTATGAAAACAAACTATTCAAAATCCCGAATGTTAACTACATTCCGATTTGCAGTATTATTCATTTTTGTATTTGCTTCTACAGCAAGTTGGGCTCAATTTGAAATAATTGCAGGTTGGCAATTTGGCACACCGGCAACAGTGGGCAACGAAGCGGAAGCTTATGCAACCACCTATAACTCGCATTTGATGCAGCCAGTTTTACGTCGTGGAAATGGGATTCTCACTTACAATTTAGCGCGAGGATTCTCTTCAATCAATTGGGGTGTGCCCGATAGTTATGACGAAGCGGTAAAAGCTGGCAATTACTACGAATTCAGTTTACGTTCAGAGTATCATTATGCTGTATCTATCACTACAATAAGGGCACGTTTACGTCGTTCAACAAACGGGCCTAAGATATACCAATGGGCATACAATCTGAACAATGCCGGTTTTAAACCAATAGGAATTCCATCAGCGCTCAACGAAGTTGTGGATGAGGGTGGATACACTCCGAATTTATGTTCTATGGTGCCAGAATTGCAAAATATGGAAATAGATCTTAAGAATGACCCACTTGTCCTCCGTTTATACGCTTGGAGTGCTGAAGAAGAAACAGGTACGTTCGCCTTTGGTCGTACGCCCGAAGGAACAAATAATAATTGCTTGGACATAGTAGGCATAGTAACTAAGAGCACTTTACTAAGTAAAGGTGATATAAGCACAATGAAAATTGATAATGTGAAAGCTACTACAGCCAATGCCTACTGCGAAATTACTGATATTGGCAATCCAAGAGCACCTCATTATGGCGTTTGTTGGGGCGAAACAAGTATGCCAACTTATGAGAATAATTTTAAATTAGATTTTGGTGAAGCACTTACAACCAACGATTATTTGGCTACAATGGATAATCTCAAGCCCAACACAACTTATTATGCGCGGGCGTATATCCTTAATTCGGTAGATGTAGATTATGGAACTCCTGTGTCTTTTACAACTAAACCAGCAAGTACAATAACTGCCAAAGACATTGCAATAACCTTTGCCGGAAGCGGCGATGCATCCACTGTAGGAAGTGTATTAGTAGAGAACATCTCTACCGGCATGTCGAAAACTATAAGTGGTGATGCTGTTTTATACCTTAATCCATCGGGTACGCCTCCTGCTTCCACATCAATTGTGGATATTGATGGAAATGACATTTCGACCATGCGTGTTTATCCAAATCCGGCAACTTATGCATCTACATTGAGCTTTGGGATGGCTGAAGCAGGAAATGTAATTGTCAATATTTGTGATATATCGGGCAAAGCGGTGAGTAATTTTGCAACTAATTTAACTGCTGGAACATATAAATTCAAATTGCCGGCTTTGCGTAGCGGTATTTACTTTGTAACGGTGGTACAGAATGGGAAAAAGCAAACCGAAAAACTGGTGAGTATAAACAATTCGGTTGGTTCCTTTAACCTAATTCAGAATGTGGAAAAAATAGAGATTGCAGAAGCTAAAGCAGCTCCACAAAAAGTAAAAGCAGCAACTGCAGCAACTGATGGAATGGCGTTTATAGAAGGTAATCAGTTGCGTTTTACTGCCATGAGTGGACGATGCAAAACCATTGTAATGGACAGTCCGAGTAAAAGTAAAAACATAGATATTCTTTTTAAAGAATGTATTGATGGTGATAACAATGCCTATCCTATTGTGAAAATTGGAACTTTGTATTGGATGGCCGAAAACCTAAAAACAACTAAGAAAGCCAATGGAACACCGCTTGCTAAAGTAACGGGAGCGGCCTGGGCAAATTTAACGAGTACGAGCGATGCGTATTGTTATTTTGGCGACCAGGATGCAAATGCAGCTAACTTTGGCGCCCTTTACACGCACCATGCTGCCAAAACCGATTTAGCTCCCTTAGGTGGATGGCGATTGCCTACAAAAAAGGAATTTACAACAATGGCCGGTTATTTGGATGGAAAAGAAAATGCAGGCGCCAAACTGAAAAAAGCGGAAACTACAAAATGGACTATCGACAATAGATTTGCTACCAACCTGAGTGGATTTAGCGCTACGGCATCGGGTCTGAAAGTTGGTTCCGCATTTAGCGCAACTGGCAAAGAAGCTGCATTTTGGAACTCAGATGAAACCAAACCAACAGAAGCATCGTTTGCCAAATTAACAAGCGCTCTCGATTCCATTTGTTTGTATGGCGACACTCTCAGAGCAGCCGGATTGTCGGTGCGGTATGTTTTCGAAGCTGAGGATACTCGTCCAAAACAAATGGCAGATGTGTTTGGAGCAGACAAAAACCTTGGTGTAGATTATAGTAAAAATTTACCATTACAAAATAACACAGTTTTAATGGCACCCGATAAAGAATTATTTTTTACCGGACGACACGACACCAGCTTATCGCCACAGTTGCGCTTTATGGATAATCCAACAGCCTCATCGGCACCCTATATTACAGGTTTGCCTGCAATAGCTTCAGGTACTGTAAAATGGTGGGAAAACCCCAAAAAAGCAACCACTATGGTAAACGCAAACGGTCGCGAAAGCACCGTAATTGCCGTATGGAATGAGGCAGTTGCCGGACAAACATTTGGATACAAGGACATTACATTGCATATAATTGGTGACGAATCTGTCAATTATGCTCATCAGTCATTGGTGCTACCCAATAAATTTTGGATGCCAACTATTGTTAGTGGAGCAGCTTACAGTGGAGCAACAATGGGTGCGTACGATATTCAGGAAGCATGGCAATGGGAAATGATGCTGCGTACAGGTGATGTAACGGGCGATGGTGTACCCGAAATATTGGTTGCAGTGCATGATACCTTGCGGATTTACGAATACAATGGCACGAGTCTTACAAAAATTCATGAAAGAGGTTTTAGGTCTGATTTTAGAGATTTAAATAAAGAATATGCCTTTTGTTTAAGAATTGAAGTAGCCGATATGAATCAAGACGGTAAAAATGATATTGTAGCTATGACATCAACCCCAAAAAGTTTTTTAAAGACAGTTGACGATGATTCTTACTGTGCCGTGCTGCATGTATTTAAGGATTGCGATTTAAGTTTAGATGATGATGCCAATAAACACAAAGTACTAAGATTAAAAAACGGAATTCAAGATCCAGATGGCGAGAGAAATTATGCCCGAACGGCTAATTTTGCAGTAGGTGATATTAATAATGATGGGTCTCCTGAAATAGCAATTTGTTTCGTTTATACTACAGTTGTTGGTACTACTACTTATAAAAGAAAAGGGTTGGCTTATGCTAAGTTCATTACAACTGAAAATGGAATTGATCCGTTTACATTAACTACTCTGTCTTTTTCAAGACCTTGTATGGATTGGTTAAGAAATCAATCAATGGTATTAGCGAAGCTAAAAGGACATGCAGGACCTAATTATATCATTTTTGGTGAATTAATTGCATATATAGATGCAAATGGCTTGCTTACGCTAAATAAAGAGACACCAACAAGCACTGAAACGGCGGATTTCGGTAGTATCACAAAACAGTATTCTACTCATTTAATATATGGAGATCAAATAGTTGCCGGCAATTTCAACAAAAATGCCTCGGGTATAGAAATGTTATACTATATTGCAAATATTAGAGACGTGGTAACAACAACTGCTAATGTTGAGTTAGATATGTACAGTTCGGCACTTAATCAAACAACCAATGCAGTGATTCTAAATACCGCTGCAGTACCATACTTTAAAGAAAACAGTGCTAACTTGCTCAGTAAAAATCATTTTCCTGTAATTGCAGCTGTAAATACGAAGCATACAGGGCGTGTATTGCAGTTTATGCGTCATCAGTATATGCTCAGCAAACCAACATTAATTGCCGCAATTGCCGCTGCTCCATACTACGAAGGATTTTATAATACAAGTTCAAATCCGATGACAACCTGGAGTAAATCGACAAGTACAGGCGGTGCAACAGCCACTGAATCAACACATACAGCCGCATTAATTGTTGGATACGAACACGAATTTACAATTCCGGTTATAGGAACAAAAATAGGCGGTATCGAATTTACAGCAAAAGTGGCATTGGGTTTTTCGAAAAACTACGAAACTTCTCAAACCACAACTATCTCTGTTGGTTTCTCTGGAAAGAAAGAAGATGCGGCTGTTGTAAGCTCAACGCCATACGATGTATTTTATTATAAAATTTTAAAAAGTGAAAAGCCTGAAGAAGTAAATACAGAGTTAATGTTTGCTTTTCCAAGGAAACTTGAAACAATGGTGGTATCTGTAGATGATTACAATAGATTGGTAGAAGGTCAAAATGCTCCAAAAATTGACAAAGATATATTTAGACATAAGGCTGGAGACCCATTCTCGTATCCAACCGCCGCAGTCCCTGCTGAACTAAAGCTCTCAAATTTATATTGGGGTGGCAATTTGGAATATGAATCGCCTTATGTAGGTGTAGGTCTGACGGGTGAATCGAAGCAATCAATTGGAGTAGAAAAAACCAAAACAGAAACAAATGGTTTTAATTTTGAGTGTGAGGCAGAATTGATAGGAACAATTGGTGGTTTCAAAGCTGGTGCGAGTTATGGATATAGTAATTCGACTAAGTTATCGACCACGATAGGTTCGTGTACACAAGTTGAAGGTACAGTGCCATCAGTAACCGATCAAACCAAAACCTATAGCTGGGCACTCAAATGGTATAATTTCCAGAAATCAGGTTATAAATTTCAGGTTGTGAATTATTTAGTATCAAAGTAATTTAGTTTGTTTATTTTTCCCAAAACGGGCTGTTTCAATCTTTTGAAACAGCCCGTTTTTTTTTCGTTCTCAAAATCTTTTTATATAC
>CAIWIS010000849.1 GCA_903912795.1 uncultured Bacteroidales bacterium | reverse complement strand
GCGATTGGGTATTCGGGCAGCGAAGCGGGGCAAATGCGTTGCTCTTGTGCGGCTATTTTACATAATTAGGTTATAAGCTTTTTCAGGCTTATCCCTTGCCCGTCAGGGTGAAAAACGCTTATAACTACTTGTTATGTAACTTAGCTTCGAGTTGTTTTTTTTCTGGCGCAAGTGCAGCACGGCGGTGGAGGTTGGAGTGCAAACGTCTTTTTTGCTTGTGGGTGGATTGAAATAGTGGTTTTGAAAAAACAACACTTTGAATGTAGCGTTGATTGCAAAAAGTGTGACAGAAAAAAACAACAGCAGGGTTGATAGCGCGGAGGTAGGCAAAAAGACTGTGCAAGCCCTGTACTTCGACAAACTCAGTAGCCGACAGGCTTAATGAGATGGCGAGAAAGGGCGAGGATTTTTGCCTGCCGGTGATTTTGTCCTGCGGAGCTGCCCGTTATGAACTTTCAGGCGGAGCCTGACCGCTTCCTGCCCTGCTTTTTTAAAGACAACCCTTGGTTGCGGAGTTTCGGTTGCGGAGGGTGTAAAGCTTTTACATTAAAAGCTTTAACTTATTTTTAAGAGCAACTAAAAAATTCTGTTTTAATTTACCTCACTCAGGATTCAATTACTATATAAAGCTTAACAAATTTGGATTTACACAAAACTCAAATCCGGTGGAGTATAGTATCTTATTTGAGTAATACCTTTGGGAAATCTTGCTTTATTGTATGTTATGGCATTTTGAATAAAACTATCACATTTTGCTTCATCAAAGATTCCATTGCTGGCAGCAATTGTAAGAATATCAAGTGTCCCGAGATAGTAAATACCATGCAACTGGCAATATGGTGCAATGTCTCTAAAGTTGCTACTTGCAACAATGTCGTTACTATGTTTGGCAATAGCCATACATGCTCTTTCGCCATCACCAATTAAGTAATTTCGTTTTTTAATTTGGGCAAATTCAAGTTTAATTGCCAAATCAGCATTGGGAAATTGCATTAGTTGAATTGCACCGGATGCGATAATACCATCTAAAACTGCTTTTCGGAAAGGACTGCGTGCAATTTCTGCATAAACATAATCGACAACCATACATTGATGAGGCGCGAGAATGGCTGGCAAATCAGCTAAACAATTGTTGGCTATGAAATGAGAAATCACATCACTGTCAAGTAGAATTATTTTATTGGGTTGACTCATCTTCGCTCTCAGTATCAAATATTTTTGAAATGTCGACCCCCAAATCCTCCAGCAAAGATAAGTAAGAACTTTCTGACACAATACCTTTTTCCCATGCATTATATGCTAAAGTTCCATAGTCGCCAATTACTACGTTCTCATTCCCTTTTTCATATAGGTCAGTACTAAATCCCAATTTACGTGCACCACTTTTTATGTTTGTCGAATACATAGCTTTATACTCATCATCGATTAATCCCATATTTAACAGACGATGCAACAATATAGATCGTGAACAGGAATAGTAATGTTCTATCAACAAAAGTGTGGCAATAGAAATTTTGTTTTTTGCATTCTCTTTTTCAGGTATCATCTCCCATACACCCCAATGAGGTAAAAGCAAGAAACTTGCAAATAAATCTGCATTGTATTCTTCCGGATTACCCTGTTTGTCAAATTTGCCCGAACTACTAACCGCTGCAGAGAAATCTTCCTGATAAAACAAATGGTAAAACTCATGACAAATGGTGAAATGTTGCTTCCCTATAGAATGTTCACTATTTATAAGCATGAATCTTTTGCAAGCACCTCCAACATCGATTTTTATCGACATACCTGAGAAGTCCGAGCTTAAAGGGCGATAAACAGTTAAAATATTATTCCTTTGTAGAATACTTTTTATTCGAATAGGCTCCTTTTCATTCAGGAAGTTCTCTTCTCTAAATTTTTTAGCAAGATACTCCAGGTTGTCGACGCGCTTACTCATTGCTTAGAGCTTCAGATAAATGAAAGTAGTTTAAAACGATTTTTTTGAATGCTGAAATACTTTTGAAATCAGCCTCAACCAATTCGTTTGCACGAAATGCGAAAGCAGACAAAATTTGTTGTTGTTGAGGATTATCCTGATAGAGATCATATTCCTCTACACTAAAAAGCAAAGATAGCTTGCTAACAACTTCAGCAGGAATAGGTCTTGCATCGTTTTCGTATTGATTAACTGCAGAAGCAGTAATTTCGAGGTAATTGGCAACTTGTGCCTGCGTGTAACCAAATTTCTCACGCAGGGAGCGGATGTTTTTGGATAGCATAATTTTGATTTTTAGTTGATTAAGTTGAAATAGTTGTTGTACTTACGGTGTTGCAAAAGTAATATAAAATTTCAAATAAGCAAAAAATATAACAAGAATGTGATTGAAAAGTTTTTTATGAATGACATAATCTACATCTGGAGCATGTTACAGTATTTATTTATTCTTTATCTAACAGCAGTTGCGGTGTTGCGGTTGCGGAAGGCGTAAAGCTTTTATATTAAAAGCTTTATCTGTTTTTTTACCGCAACTAAATAAAATCATGCTTAATAATGTCAAGTAAACGGTGCAAAATACCTGACAAAATTATTCAAATTCGTAGTGTTTGAAAATGTCATCGCCGATTTGGGCGGTGAAGAAGGAGTTTTGAACGTCGGTTTCGAATTCGTAGATTTCACTCATCTGTTCGACATAGGTGTGGATTGCTGATTCTTTAATGAGGGTAATGGTGCTGCCTCCAAAACCGCAACCGGCCATGCGAAAACCTAATACATCATCAGACTTTTCTGCTTCGGTTTGCATTATCTCAATTTCGGGTGGGATAATTGAAGGGAGTTCATCACATAGCAATTTATGATTTCGGTTGATTAGTTTACCTAATTCTATTGTATCTCGTTTCTCTATCGCCGTTTTTGCTTCCACTAATAATTGGTTTTCTAATGGGATGTATTTGTCCAATGCATTGCTATTTTGCTTTAATAGCTTTGCAAGTGGTGATTTATCAACCAAGTGAGGTGTGTGGGTGTTTGTTATTACCAATCTATATTTGGGTTCAGAATCAGACTGTAATTCAGTTTGGTCTGAAGTGTTATTGAGGGCTAATTGTTCATTAAGTGCAAAAGCTGTTAATGCTTCAATATGCTGACCAGCATATTGAGTATCTGAGAGATTACCCCAAACAAAGATATCGAAACCACAGGAAAGCTCAACACCTTTATTAATAAGTTTTACATAGCTATTTAATGCAAATTTTATCCAGGATTGTTCTTTGTTTCTGTTTAGTTGCTTTTTCTCAAAACACTTTGGGTTGTGCTGACTTAAAGACCAAAAGCCATATTGCTGTTCGGTGCTTTTTGCAATCAACAAATAGACTCCGTGTGATAAAACACAGGAAGTTGAAGTTATATTGACTGATTTTAGATTTTCACCAACCAGACTGAATTGTTCGGGTTTGAAAAAAGTGGCTTCGGTATTTTTTTTAAATACAAACTGAAATAATTCTTTTAGATCTTTGATATTCATATTTAGAAAAAGACATGTTAAATTGACAACAATGAATTGAAATTC
>CAIWIS010000848.1 GCA_903912795.1 uncultured Bacteroidales bacterium | reverse complement strand
GGTATTTGGCGCTATGTTTAACTTCGCATTGATCAATGGCAAACCTATGGAAACTATTGCCATTGAATTAGGTGCGACACCAATGAATGCCGCTAATCCAACCTGGGTAATTGCTCTTTTGGGTGGCTTTGTAGTAACCTTGGCTTATTGTTTTTACCTTTTGAAGACTAACAAAAACTATAGGCTTTTCTTTGCTCCAGAAACGCGAATGAACTGGCTTTTCACCCTATTAATGGGGTTGATGTGGTATGGTGGTGTGGCTATTTATGGCATGTCGGTATCTAAACTAGGTGCATTGGGCGCTTCAATCGGATGGCCAATTATTCAAAGTATGGCTGTAGGAAGCGGTAACTTCTGGGGTATTGTAACAGGAGAATGGAAAGGTTCAGGGAAACAGGCAGTAAGATTCTTGTTGCTTGGACTGGCACTGCTCTTTATAGGAATTATCATCGTAGGATTTTCAGCAACTTTAAATTGAAAAAATAAAATGGAATCTAAAATAACTTCGCCAATAGTTGAATTGTCAACAAAACCCGATTACCTGAAATGTGTGGAACGTGTTGAAGCCTGGTTTCAGGGTGAAATACTCGACCGCGTACCAATCCGTTTTCACCGGCACAATGCGGAATACGAAGTCATGCAAAACAGTCAGCACGCCACACTTCGCGATCGCTGGTTCGATGCTGAATTTCAGGCAGACGAGTTTTTACGCAGTATACAGGGAATGCGCTTTAATGCCGAAACTTTTCCGATTTATATGCCCAATGTCGGGCCGAACGCTTATGCGGCTTTTCATGGTGGCGATATGACATTTGAAGAAACCACTTCATGGTATCACGAAATTATTCACGACTACGATAATGGTTTTTTGAAAATTAATTTCAACAAGGGAAATATTTTCTATAAAAAACTGATGGAACTGACCGAAGTTGCTCTGCAAAAAAGTGGCGATAAATTTTTGGTTGGTTACCCTGATTTACACCCCGGACTGGACTGTGCACTGGCGTGGCGTGGAACCAACGATTTGTGTATGGATTTGATGCTCAACCGCGAAAATGCCCAAAAGCTTTTCAATCTGGCAAGCGAGCATTTTCTGGATGTGTACGACGATTTCGACAGGGTGATCAAAGCGGCAGGAATGCCCTCATGTACCTGGATGAATTTACCAATACCCAATGGCCGTTTCCATATTCCAAGTGCTGATTTCTCGTTTATGATTTCGCCGGAAGATTACATAGAATTTGGTTTACCTATTCTGAAAGAAGAGGTAAAAACCATGACACACAATGTTTTTCATGTGGATGGCCTTGGAGTGGCCAACCATATCGATGCCATTCTGAGTGTTCCCGAAGTACAATGTATTCAATGGGTACAAGGCATCGCCGATGATTATCCGATCATGCAGCATCTGGACTTCATTCGTTATGTACAATCCAAAAACCGGGGAATCATTGTTGATTTAGCCAAAGAAGATTTAGATGAATACATGGAACTGATGTCGCCAAAAAACAATTTTCTGTGGATTGCCACCGAAAGCGAAGAAGAGGAATTGGCAATCATAAAAAAAGTGGAAAAATGGAGCAGAAAGGTGAAATAGCCTTTCAGGGTCGGTTTAATCGAGCTAAAAATGTATTTAACTGCCTGATGGCAATTAATAATGTAATCCACACGATTTAATAATGAAAAAATGAATAAAACACGAATGGTCCGATTTGTAAAACAGGTTTCAGTGCTTGGCATATTTTTCAGTTTTTTTCAATTCACCCCACTTCATGCTTCAAAACCTGAATTTGTAGTTGATTATGTCAATACACTTATCGGGACAGCGCGAAAAACCGAAGGAGGAGCTTTGCCTTCTGTGACTGTTCCATTTGGAAGAACTCACCTAGTGGCAATGACGAACCTGAATTTCGTAGGTCAGATGCCTTATCATTACGAAGGAAAAAAGATAGTGGGATTTATGGCAACTCATCAGCCTGCACCGTGGATGGGAGATTATGGTAATTTTTCGATTTTCCCAACGTTAGGTGAATCTACACCTGGTGACAACAACGATTTTTACAAACTCGATCACCAAAAAGAGATAGCCAAACCCTACTATTACAGTGCTGATTTGGAGCATGCCCATAAACAATATGCCATGAAGTCGGAGATTGCAGGCGTATGTGATGGAGGGATTTTCCGCTTTACATTTAATAAAAAAGGGGAGCAGGGTTTGTTTATTCAAGCTTCGCCTAAATCGGTCAATGACTCGCTCAAATCTTATCTTGCACAATTTGGATTGACTGAATCTTCAGCAAAAAAGACAATGGGAAATGGATATATTCAGATTGATATTGCGAACAATGCAGTGTATGGATATAATGCCAACCGACAGGATGCCGATTTAGGTGCCCCACTGGATAATTTCAAGGGTCATTTCTATCTGCAGTTTAATAAGAAAATCAAGTCGTTTGGAACTTGGGATTATCGTTACGGGAAAATGCCCAATAGAACGACACAGTTGGGAATAAACGTAGGTGCTTATCTTGTTTTTGAAGAGGATAATCAACCACTTGAAGTACGTTTAGCGACCTCGTTTATCGATAAAATGCAGGTGTTGGCAAATTACAACAAACAGATTGAAAACCGAAGCTTCGAATCATTGGTTGAACAGACTAAACAGGCTTGGGAAAAAGAGTTATCCCGCGTGAGTGTAGATACAAAAAGCGAAAACGACAAAGTCATCTTTTATACCGCTGTCTATCATACATTATTATTCCCACGAATATTTTCCGAGGACGGAAGGTATTATAGTGCTTTTGATGACCAGATTCACGAGGGAGATAGTTATACAGCTTTTTCTACCTGGGATACCTTTCGGGCACAACACCCCTGGCTGATACTGATTGCTCCAGAGCGCGTTGGACCTATGATACAGGCTTTGCTCCAAAACTACAAAGAGGGAGGTTGGCTCCCGAAGTGGCCCAATCCTGGCGAAACAGCCATTATGATTGGATCACACACCGATGCCATTATTACCGATGCCTATATTAAAGGAATTCGGAATTATGATGTAAATCTGGCTTACGAAGCGGTTCGAAAGAATGCATTTACATTGCCCTACGGAGATATTGGGGGTGATGACTTTTATACCGATGTAACGATGTACAATGTACAGAAACCGGAATTCAGAGCAAAAGATGCGGGAAATTACTGGTGGGATCGCGCTACGTGGAACGGAGGTGTTGAGTCGCGTGGTGGTTTGATCCATTATCTGAAATATGGATTTGTACCGATTGACTACACATACGAGAGCGTAAGTCGCACCATCGAATTTGGCGTAGATGATTACTGTATTGCACAAATGGCAAAGGAGTTGGGGAAAACAGACGATTATACCGAATTGATGAAAAGGACGAAATACTATAAGAATTTATACAATCCCCAAACCGGTTTTTTTGCTCCTCGCTACCACGACGGACGTTGGTTCGAGAAACCCAATGAAGGATTTACTGAGGGCTCGCCCTGGACTTATCGTTTCGGTGCAATGCACGATGTAAATGGAATGGTAGAGCTGATGGGTGGTACAAAGAGTTTTACACAGCGATTAGACAGCAACTTTGTCGGCAAACACTACCGTCACGACAATGAGCCAGGGCATCATTATATCTACCTGTATAATTGGGTGGGAGTCTATTCCAAAACACAAGCATTGGCTCGCGAAAATTTTCGGAAGAACTATACTGCAGATCCGGCTTACGGAATCAATGGAAATGACGATTGCGGTCAAATGTCTGCCTGGTATCTCTTTACGGCGATGGGCTTTTATCCCGTAGCACCAGCCAGTGGAGAATATGCTTTCGGTGCACCGCAATTTTCAAACATCACGGTTTACCTGGACTCGACTAAAACCAAAAAACTGGAAATCGTAGCACACGGTTTTTCCGAAAAGAATCTCTATGTAAAAAAACTAGCAGTAAACGGTATTCTGCAAAAAAGTTCTTTCTTGAAACACGATCAGATAAAAAACGGGGGACTGATAGAGTATTGGATGGATGCTAAGCCATCTTCCACCTTTAAAAAGTGATAGTTCATTTAGATATTGAATGATTATCGCAATTAATTCCAACTTTTTTAATAAACGAATAGTGGAAAAACAAAGCTGAACTGTAAACAATATAACAGCTTTTGAACAAAGTTGATAAAGTACTTAAATCTATTATTGCTGGTATTGAAAATGAAAAAAAACAAATTAGAAACACTACAATTACCTCAAGACAGGCGGAAATTTTTAAAAAATGCAGGAGCTTTAGGACTGGGTTTACTTGCGTCACCCCTGCTGACAGATATATTTGCTCAAAACACGCCTGCCATCCCAAAAAAAGAGGGAATGTCAGACAAGTTAATTCCTTTTGAAGATCCGAATGCGCCATGGACAATGACTCATTCCGGTCAGGAACAACATACCATAGCGGAAATTGAGTCGGCATACAAAGAGATGACACCGGTTCATTACTATCCCGCATCTAATCGTTGGCTCAACTTACCAATTGTAAATAAAGCATTAACAAGTAAAAATTCAAGCTTAAACATTGTCATGCTTGGTGATAGTATTATTAATGACACTTATCGCTCACAATGGGATAATCTGGTGTTGCAACCTGCATATCCTAATTGTAAAATTTCTTGTGTAGCAATTGTGCGTGGCAGTACAGGATGTTGGTATTATAAAGAAGGAAACAACATAGAAAAATATGTGCTTCCCCATAACCCCGATCTACTTATCATAGGAGGGATTTCTCAAAAAGATGATATTGACTCCATTCGTGAGGTGATAAAACAGGTCCAATCTGCCCGTAAATGTGATGTCTTATTGATGACTAAAAGTTATGGAGAAGTGTCGGAAAAAGTGACCAGGCGCTATGCTGATCCTTACCTCGATTATAAGCCCGGAGTAGTCGAAAATGGCTGGTCGTACGATATTCCCACAGACCCACAGGATTACCGCCGTCGATTGCTAGAATTGGCTCAAGAGACAAAATCCGGATTTTTGGATATGACAGCCCCATGGGGTGCCTATATCCGCCAATCGGGAAAACCACTCGATTACTTTAAGCGAGATATCATACATGCCAATGTTAAAGGTGAACAAATTATAGGACGAATTTTGGCCGCTCATCTATCACCCGTAAAGTTGTAAAAAAAATAAACTAAATAATTTAGAATGAAATTTAAAACCAATACACGATTGCTACTGATTGCTGCAATAAGCTTAAGTAATGCAACACAATTTTTCGCTCAATCGAATGCAGTTTTTAAAGAAACGGAATTGTCTAAGATTAAGCCCAAAGGTTGGTTGAATACGATGTTAAAAACCCAACGGGATGGTTTGACTGGGAATATCGAAGTTACTGGTAAACCCTTTACATATGAGGGCTGGGGTTATGCCAAAGATAAAAAAATGGATAATTGGGAACCTTATGAACAAACAGCTTACTGGGCGGATGGTGCATTGCGTTGTGGTTATTTAATAGATGATGAAAGTTTGAAATTAAGAGTGAAGAAGTGGATCAATTACCAAATTGACTCAGCCGCTGTGGATGGAGCCATTGGGCCAAAAGACATTAAAAGCTTATGGCCGCAAGTAGTTTTCTTTAGAGCTATGATGGCGGAATATTCTGCTACCAAAGACAAAAAAGTGCTAGATGCCCTGATTCGGAATTACAATTCACCAAAATATGCCAAATTATCGGGCAAAGAACTTGACTACAGTGGCGAAAGAATGATGTTGCACATTGAAATTATGCTTTGGCTCTATCAGCAAACAAATGATGTTTCATATATCAACCGTTCAGTGGAGACCTACGACCGCTTTTGTGGGGAATTTGAAAAGATTTCACTTAGTGCTTTATTGTCGGATGCTATACCTCATTGGCATGGGGTTAGTTATGCCGAAAATATAAAAATACCGGCTTTGTTGTATATGTATACCGGTAAAAAGCTCTATTTAGATGCTGCCCAAAATGCCATACGCAAAGTGTATAAATACCACGGATTGGTGGATGGTTTACCTTCATGTAACGAAGGGCACGATGGAAATGCCAGTAATCAAGTTCATGAAACCTGTACGGCAACCGACATGCAATGGACTCTGGGGTATATGTTGGAGGCAACCGGTGATGCCAAATGGGCAGATTTGATTGAAAAAATTTGTTTTAATGCTGGTATGGGATCGGTTACAAAAGATTTTAAATCGCACCAGTACTATTCTGGTCCAAATCAATGTATAGCCGACTCTATGTCGAGCCACTGGAATTCACATGTGTGGTTTATACGTGAAAGTACCTATCGTATGGCATACCGTCTCAATTTTGGGGTATTCTGTTGTACAGGAAATATCAATAGAATGCTTCCTGTATTTTCTTCGCGTATGTGGATGACCAAAGGGGATGATGGTATAGTGGCATCGTTGTATTCACCCTCTACCTATACTACAAAAATTGGAAAAAATGGAACAGAAGTAACGATAAACGAAAAAACCAATTATCCCTTTGATGAAAATGTGAAATTTGAGATTTCTACGAAAGAAGCTACTACTTTTTCGCTTTGGGTTAGAATTCCCGAATGGTGTAAAAAGGGCTCTATCAGCATTAACGGAAAGAAAAGTGCCATAAAATGTGTACAAGGTAGCTATGTAGAGGTAAAACGTAGCTTCCAAAACGGCGATGTGGTATCTGTAGATTTGCCGATGGTGGTGCAGGTTGTTCCATGGCAGGAAAATGGTTTGGCTTTCCAGCGTGGACCATTGGTTTACTCCTATAGTGTGTCAACCAAAGCAACGGCTATAGAAACCAGACAATTAAACGGACAATTTTTCAGCACTTATGATATGAAACCTGATGGGAAGTGGAACTATGCACCCCTGGTGGGAATTGGGAAAGAGGCCGTGGATGTGAAAGTTATTAAGAGTTCAAATTTTGATAATCCGTGGAATCCGCTTACTACACCGGTACAGTTAGAAGTGAAAGCAGTTCCTGCTACAAATTGGGAGATACGTCATAAGCATTTCACTCCAGTGTTGCCAGGATTTGTGGATAAAGGAACTTCTGAAACCATAAGATTGGTGCCTTTGGGTGCCACTACTCTCCGAATGACCATTTTCCCCGATTTGGAAAAAAGATACTCCAAATGATGACAGAGTTAAATTATAAATCAATAAAATTATAGTATTATGAAGAAAGAACGAAAAATTATTTCACAGAGAATTTATTTTAGTCCTATTACTCGCATTCTTCTGTTTCTTTTTTTGTTTAGTGTCTCCACACTTTCGGTGTTTTCACAAAATACAATAAGTGTTACCGGAAAAGTACAGGATGATGCAGGAGAACCTTTAGTTGGTGTAACCGTACAAATTGTTGGAGCTAAAACAGGAACAGTCACCAATGCAAAAGGAGAATACTCAATTAACGTAAAAGGAGATGCAACACTTCGTTTTTCTTTTATTGGATTGGAAGCTCAAACAGTAGCAGTACAAGGGAACAAAAAAATTGATGTTGTATTAAAAGAGACTTTCAACGATATGGACGAAGTTGTTGTTGTAGGATATGGCAAACAAACAAAAGCCAATATGACAGCAGCAGTTTCGACTATAACATCGAAAGAGTTGGAGGATAGACCAATTTCATCCATTGGTCAAATACTTCAGGGGTTAAGTACCGGTGTTTCTATTATGAGGGAAACAGCAAACCCGGGTGAAACACCTGTTATCAATATCCGAGGGATTGGAACATTCAATCCGGCTGAAAACGGACCCTATTGCCTAGTGGATGGGGTGCCGACCTATATTGAAAATGTAAACCCTGCCGACATTGCATCCATTTCTATTTTAAAAGATGCTGCTGCAACAGCAATTTATGGTTCATCAGGTGCGAATGGCGTTATTCTTATTACAACAAAATCGGCGAATAAAGAGAAAATTAGTATCACATTTAATAGCTATTTAGGGTCACAAAGTCCCACTTTCCTTCCTAAGTTTGTAAATGCAGTTGACTTTATGAAAATTCATAATTTGCAGCAGGAAAATAATGGATTGGCACCTCTGTTTTCACCTGATGTTATTTCAAACTACAACCGGAATATGGGTATATCTGATTTATATCCAAACACAGATTGGTTTCAACAAATGATGAAACCAAGTTATATCTACAATCAGGATTTAACTGTAACCGGTGGAACGGCAAAATTAAAAACCTTTTTATCTTTGGGTAATTTCCGAAATGTGGGATTAATTCCAAACTCTAGCAATGACAGAAAATCGGTTAAAATTACATCTACTTTTACACCCAGTAAATACTTTAAATTGAATGTGGGCTTTAACGATCTTTTTACAGGCCTATATCAAACATCAGCTACCAGTCAGGGTGTCTTTAGATCTATTTCAACCATGCCTCCTATCTTCAATGCAAAATTGCAAAATGGAAAGTATGGAGCGGGAGCAAGTGGTATTAATGTATTGGCACAAGCGGAAGCTGGCGGAACTGATAATGATGTAAGAGAAAGTATTTCGATCGACCTGGGTGCTTCTATTACTCCATTAACCGGATTAGAAATTTCTTTAAGCTATTCTTATCGCTCGAACAGCTATTATCGTACCAACTTTAAAGATCAATATCAATGGTATAATAACGACGGGTCACTGGGAGGAACGCTTCCAACTACCAGAACCTTTAAGCCGACCTATACCCATTTTTATGCCAATCAATACCGTACTTCTGTGAGTTACCGCAAAAAAATCAAGAAAAATAATTTTTCTATTCTTGCCGGTTTTGATAATTCGGATACATCGATTGATGTTTTAACTGCCTCAAGAACCAATTATCTATTTTCTCAATTTCAGCAATTGGATGCCGGTGATGTTGCAACGGTTACAAACAGTGGACGCCATGATTTGTATGCTAATATCTCAGCTATTGGACGATTTAATTATGTGTATGATGATAAATACCTGTTTGAGGCCAATGCAAGATATGATGAATCATCGATTCTTGCCCCGGGCTATAGGGATGCATTCTTTCCTTCAGTTTCTGCCGGTTGGCGCGTGAATAAGGAAAAATTCATGTCAGGCATTAAAAGTATTTCCAATTTGAAACTCAGGGCTTCGTGGGGGCGTACCGGTAGAGCGGTAACACCGGAAAGCAATTATTATCCCTATCAGAGTAAAGTGGATATAGCTACACAGTCAGTAGTATTGAATGAGTCAAGTCAAAGAGGAGCGGCTGTAACAGCATGGTCTGACAATACATTCACCTGGGAGAAATCGGAAATGATTGATTTTGGGGTTGACTTTGGCCTTTTCAATAATAAGTTAACGGGAGAATTTGATTATTTCGACAAGCAAATGACTGATGGCGTATATTATAAGCCAGCACCACTTACTTCAGGACTTACCCGGGGGTATTCCAACTTTATTGGTTTGAATAATAAAGGAGTGGAGTTTTCGCTGAGATGGAATGATAAAATTGGCAAATTAAAATATACTATTGGTTTAAATTTTACTGATATTGTAAATAAAGTAACTGATATGGGGGGGCAGCCGACAGTTGTTCTGTCCGGAGTTGCCAAATCGTTGGGGCAAGAAATTGATGCATGGTATGTATACAAAACCGATGGTTTATTAACACCGGAAGATATTGCTAATCCAAACCTGCCTAAATTAGCGAAAGCGGTTGCAGGAAACGTGAAAATTTTAGACATTAGCGGACCCGATGGAGTGCCTGATGGTAAAATTGATGCCGCGTATGATCGTTCTTTTACTGGTACTAAATTCCCCAGGTATCAATACTCAGTACCAGTTAATTTGCAATGGAAAAATTTTGATGCCTACATTTTTCTACAAGGCATTGGCAAATCCGACATGTTAATTAACAGATTTGCGCAACCGGTCAATATTACTGCCACTTCAGGTAACTATTTATCGTTTGAAAAAGACAGCTGGGATGCAGAAACGAACCCCAATGGTAAAGTGCCTGCATTTGGAGGCACAAATGGAGATGCTAATTCTGATTATTATATGAAAAGTAATGCTTATCTTCGCTTGAAAACTGTGACATTGGGATATAGTTTGCCAACTAAATTGATAAGTAAGCTGGGAATGTCTAAAGCCCGTTTCTATGTATCCGGGGAGAATATTCTTACCTTTGCGGATTTTTATGAGGGATTTGATCCTGAAACACCTGTGTCTTCAAATGTATTTAATTATCCAAACGTATCAACATATACAGTGGGTATTAATCTTAATTTCTAATAAAAAACAGTTAAATAATCAAGATATGAAAACAAACATAAAAAAATATCTAATACTAGCTTTGGTGGCATTTTTATTCGGTTGTGAAGATTACCTGAATATAACCCCACCAACCTTGCCCGGTGACAAAAGCTTTTATTCTACACCTGATGAGTTAAAGGCTGCTATTTTGTCTTGCTATAACTTTTTATCCACATCAACCATTACTGCTAATGACCAGCCAAATACGCTTGCAATTGATCACATGGCGGATGATATGATTGGCAGTTCAATTTATACATCCTTTGTAAATGGAACTATTACATCGTCTGATACAAATATTAAAAATTATTGGGCGAATCTTTTTCAGGGAGTTACACGTTGTAACTTACTGTTAGACAGAATGTCAAATGCGCAGGCTGTAACTCCACCAGCACTCTATAAACAAATACAGTCAGAAGCACGGGTTATGAGAGCCAAACTGTATTTTGAATTAGCATCCAATTGGGGTTCGGTACCCTTGTTAACCACCATACTTCCACAAACCGAATACCGGTATATCGAGAAAACGGATAGGGATACAATTTTTAATTTCGTTATTCGGGAGTTGGAACAATCGGCTAACTCACTCCCGCTCTCCTATACGGGAAGTGATTATGGTCGATTTACTAAAGGCGCAGCCTTGGGTTTGGCCGCTCGTGCAGCACTCTATGCCGCTTTTATAAGAAATCCGGTTCAACCTGACCTAATGTTAATGTCGAAGGTTATTGCATTTACGGATACTGTAAAATCATCCAATGTTTACATTCTCAATTCTGATTATAGAACATTATTTATGTATGGCGGAGAACATTCTAAAGAGACAGTAATCTCTGAGTGTTATAATACGGTAGCCACGAAGACACATAAAATTCCCTATAATTTTTTACCCAATATGGCTTCTGGTATTAGTAAATTTAGTCCGGTACAGGATTTAATTGATGCCTACGAGTGTACAGATGGATTGCCTATCGACAAATCATCCTTGTACGACCCCAAGATTCCATTTAAAAACAGGGATCCACGCTTGGCAAAAACTATCATGCTTCCACGAGTAAATGCAGGAGCAACCGGAAAGTTAGACAGCACTACACTCTATCCGGGTACCACATGGACGGTGAATGGGTATGTGCGTGAGTTCAAAAATACGATAAGTTCAATCTATGACAAAAACTTTTCCGAGGGAGGCAAAAACGTTACTAATCCTGAAATTAGCGGGACTTCGTATAAAAGTATAACAGGTTATGCTATTTTAAAGTATTGCGATCCACAGGATCAGGCAGTGCTACAAGCCTCACAAATGGATGTGATGCTGATGCGTTATGCCGAAATATTATTAATGAATGCTGAAGCCAGAATTGAGCGAAATCAAGGCGATGATTTGGTAAAGGCAGCTGAATATATGAATATAGTGAAAGCAAGAGCATACGGTGTTACGCCTACAATTTTTGCTACGAATGCTGCACGGGTTCTGCCCACCCTTACACAAAGCGAAATGCGCAAACGTTTACGTATGGAACGCCGTATGGAGTTTGCTTTCGAAGGATTAAGGTATAATGATTTACGTAGATGGAATTTAGCTCTTACCGTACTTCCAGGCACAAGGTATGGTCGACCTACCAATTTTTATGATATGGCGGGATTAATTCCAACAATTGATGACAATGGTATAGCACGTTATTCTGATGTTATTATTGCAAAATTAAAACCTGCTACGACAACTGTCAGAACTTATAGTACAACGTTCTTGCTATCCCCTGTGCCCTTGGATGAATATAAAATGAACAATGGGTTGGGTCAAAACACTGGTTATTAACTATTAAAATATTATTGACATGATAACAACATTTGAAAATATCAAACAGCTGACAATCGGCATTTTTATAAGTTTAATGGTCCTGATTTTAGCATCATGTGACCCTAAAGAGGAGAATGAATTATTGCCCCCTCCCAATACTATAGCTGCAATGAAGTCAATTACAGTAAATGTAAAATACATAGATTATACTTTTACTTTTGTAGAAGGTGGTGATTCTGTTGCTACTGTTACTTTGCCGATAGGTACTATAGCACCAACCACCATTGGAGTTAAATCGGTAAGCCTGGCCGATGGTGCTTATGGTGTGATGAAAGGTCAGGTATTAAATGTGTCAAGTGGCGTTGTCGCCATCCCTGTAAAGTCAGAAGATGGAAAAGTAACAAAGAATTACAGCATTAATTTTGTACTTGCCACTTCAGAAGTTTCCAATATACAATACCTGAGTATGAAAGTGAATACAACTGACTATGTCATTAGATTTAAAACAGGGACGACACTGAAATCAGATACAACCATCAATTTAGCTTTAAATGCAAGTATACCGAAAACTGTTTTAGTAAATCAGATTACTTTATCAACCGGAGCTACAGGTGTAGTGGTCGGACAGGAAATTCCTGTTGTAAATAGTAAGGTTGTTTTCCCTATTTCTACAACCACCAATGGGATTACAACGACCAATATATATACCGTAACCTTGTTGGAAACCTTTTTAATAGGTAGTGTGACCTATC
>CAIWIS010000847.1 GCA_903912795.1 uncultured Bacteroidales bacterium | reverse complement strand
ATGGTGACCACAATACTGGTTTCTTAATTTCAAACGAAATCTTTGAAGAATTTGAAGTTTTTACATTTACTATCTCTTTTTTCTCAGCCAGTAATTTCCCCTGTGGTGACCTTAGGCTTAGCTGTAGTTCGGCGGTTTCAATATTTGTATGATTTGTAAAAGGGGTAGTTATTGTTACTTTTGCATTACCCGTTTTGGGGTTTACAATGCTTTCAATAGCCGGTTTTACGAATGAAACAGAGGATGTGTAGACCAAATTCAAATGACGATAAATGCCGCCATAAATATTGAAATCGGACATTGACGACGGAATCCTCTCTAAATTACGGGAGTTATCCACCCGTATTGACAGTGGAATTTTGCCTCTAAATTGTTTCTTGCAAATGGGTGATTTTTTAAAACTCTCTACCGCATCGGTAATGTCTACACTCCATTCGTCGTATCCACCTACGTGACTGCCCACTTTGGTAGTATAAATGTAAACCACAGCTTCCTGTCCCACACCTTCAAAGTGCAATAATATTCTTCCCTTCGGGTTTTCTGATGGAATCAGGGTTTTGTACCAGGCTGCCCCCTGATAATAATTTCCTTTGGGGTCGAGCGCATCAAAGGCATTGTAACAATGTGGTAATTTTACTACTTCCCATATTTGAGCACTTTCAGGAGACTCAGGAGCAAGTGGTCGAACCGCTTCCCAGATTCCACCTAAATCGCTTTTAAGAAAAAGCCAATTGTCAGTCAAACTTATTTTAGTCCCTACAGGTGTGTTTGCAGTAGAAAAGGAAATAGTGATAGTTGTAAAAACTATTAAAATGATAAAAAATCTGATTGGTTGTTTCATTATAAATTAATTCTGCATTACTGGTTTTAATCGCAATTGGATTTTAAATAATTTTTAAAATGGAAAGATGAAAAGCTGTATAATTGAAATTGTCATATAACTTCGCAAACATCTCCTTCAACCTTTTCGCCATGGCGAATTGAGATCACTTCAAAAGAATTATTTTCATTGAAATATAACGAGTACTGCAATTATTGAAAGTTTTTCTTGTTGAATCTAAAATGTAATTTTTTTTGGTTATTTCAGAAGTAAGCAATGGTTTCGCCAATGAATTTTTCAATGGTACTGAAGGCGAATCACTAACCACAACGCCTGATTATTTATTCACTTCTGATTTACTTATTTAATTTCTGTTGATGGTAAAAGAATGCTCAACGGGTTTGGCAGTCATATACGCTTTTTTCCTCAAATCGTCCGACTGTGTTCTAAAATCATTTTCATGTGGTTTGTCCAAGGCATACTTCTTCAAATTGTTTTTGTAATATTGACCCGTGTATCGCTTGGTAAACACCGAATCGAGGAAAGTAACCACGGACTGAATATTTTTCTTATCAGGACAATCTTTAAAATATTGATTATATTCAATAAATTTAATATTCCTCAGACTTGCCTCGTTTTTCCATAACTCCGAAAAAACAGCTCTTACTTTCATGGCCTGCAGGTATTGAGGGGTATGACTGAATTCTGCAAGGTTAATCCCTTCCCTGAATTGTTTCCCCGAAAATGTGCCAATGCTAACAGTATCAATCGAAAGCCGATACGTACCTTCGTCCATATCTTTCACCTGTAAAAACTCCATATTGAATTCGGAAACAAATGGCACAAGCATTAATGCTTTTTGCTGACTTTCGACTACGGGAAAGGGTAAAGAATGTTCGATTACACTGAATTTAATGCTTTCTTTGCCTCTTTGGAAACTATTAAATTTGCAGTTAAAAGAGTTTTTTTGACTTTTTCTCAACCCTTTTTCCACTATGATTTTTGACACATGTTGGGGTGCTTTTTCGGATTTAAGGAATTGATAGGCCATTACAAAGTGTCCGGTAGCATTGGGATGAATACGGTCGGAGCTGGTAATAGTAAAAGAAGGGTCGATATGTTGCTGTTCAGTGTTAATTCTCATCATTATCGACCAGTAATCAACGATGGGTAGATTATATTTCCGCGACAAATCTTCACAAAAGTCAGCGCAAAGTTTCAGTGCATCGTTTTTGCCAAACAATATAGGAGTAGTCAAAACGGAGGTTTGGTCGTAAATGGAGGGTTTATGGAGAATTACCCTGATATTTTTATCAAGAAAAATGTTGACAATTTTTTCAAGATTTGTCTTATAGACATTTAGCCCATCCACTCTCCTTTGAAGTGTATCAGGATTGGATATAATTTTTGGACCAAACAAACTGCTTGTCATATCGTTCATGCCAATCATGATAACGGCAACAGTAGGTTGATGAACTAAAATATCATCGTCCATACGGCGAAGAATTCCCCCAGTTACATCGCCCGAAATGCCACAGTTGTAAACAGTAACAGGTATTCGCGGGAAGCGGGTAATATGATACAATAAAACGTTGTGATGAAACTCTCCGTTATTGGTAATGCTGTTTCCTATAAAGCAAACACGGTCATTGGGCTTGAAGAAGCCCTGATCCTTGCAAAAAAGCCATTCAGTTGGCAAGATTAAAATAAATAACAGTAAAAGCCATTTAAACCTATAGATGGATTGGGGGTTAAGTCTTGTGCGTTTTTTAAACATAATATATTAAATCTACGGTATTATTGCGTAAGCTATTTGTGTAAATAATTGCATCGTATTCAAGATGTTTAGAATGTATTCACCCTTATTTCAACTTTATTCATTCCGGGTTCAAGCCGGATTGATTTGAAGGCCGGATTTACTTTTTGGCCATTAACGGTTACTACAGCATCGCCTACTTCAGGAAGTTCCATTTCGCCGCCAGTATTGGCTGGAAGTTCGATTTCATAGTTTTGTAGAACAGCACTTAGCATTTTGTACGATGCTTTAATCGCCCCCTTGATGGTGGGAACAGTAATACTGCAATTTTTTAGATTGCCCAGTTGTGGTTTAATTTGAATGAGATCGAATGCGGGTGTTTTTGGAGTGATTCCCCAAAGATAACGAGGAATAATATTGCCAGGTACAGCACCCCAGGCATGGTTCCAGTCTGAATTGGGTTTGTATTTCATGTCCCAGGCTTCCATAGTAATGGTAGAACCCACTTTGATCATGTTCCACCAACTGCGATCATCAGTGGCGCGCATCAAATTGAGTGCATACTGACCTTCACCAGCCTGATACAACCCTTCGAGTAAATACTGAGCGCCATAAACACTGCAGGCCATTTTACGGGATTTTACAAAATCAACCACTGTTTTCAGATGTGTTTCAGGAACCAGACCAAAAGCCAAAGGCATCATGTTGGCATGTAGTGCCGAATGAGAAGAGCCTTCACCATCCAGGTAAATCCCCTTTGTGCGGTCGAATAACTTTTCGTTAATCGCCTTTTTGACTTTTGCAGCCATGAGCTGAAATTCGGCCTGATCATCTGCTTTATTTAGCAAGCCGGCAAATTCGGCCATGATCTGCATGTTTTTATAAAAGAAACAATTGACGACAGTATTTACGGCCACCATATCGTACCCATCGCGTTCTCCTTTTTGTTTATAACTTTGTCCACCGGAAGTAATGTTCCCTGCAGAAGGCCAGTCAACAATATCTCGCAAAAGTTGCGTGCTGTCGGCAAATCCAATATCATTCATTAGTCGGCCATTATTATTGGTTGATTTGGTGCTGATTAGTCCATCCTCGCGGCTCAAGGCTAGCAATGTTTTTTTCTTAAGTAAATCGTAGTATTTTTTCAGCAATTCCTTGTCGCCTGTATAGCGGTAATCCTGCTCAACCAACATGGCTGTATGAAGTAGCCACTCGGTAGGCCATGTGGGTGTTTCCATAAACCACTCGATGGTTTGTTTGGCAATGGCATATTCGCGATCGACACCGTAATGACTTAATTGATTGATATAGGCATCGGCCTCGTAAGGTATCCGCTCTCGGTCGCCGTCAATGTAAAGTCCGGTAACCGACGTGGCTTTCATGCTGTATTTGCATAAATTCCAAATCTGATTCAAGATGGTATCCGAAGAAGTAAAACTACTCTCCCTTTCATCAAAATAACCAAAATACGCTTTTTGTCTGATGTCCTTTTTTGTTAGCTCCGATTGGTAATTTTCGAGTTCACAATAACGGAAAGGAGTAATAACATCGAACGTATCGGGCAACTGAACAGCCTTGTTTTTGAGGGTATTACGAACGTCGGGCTTCAATTTTAGGGTGTATGATTTTTTGCCGGGCTGAACAGCCAGTTTCACTTCCGAATAACGAATGGTTCCACCTGGTTTCCGGTCGATTGACTTTCCCAATAATTTTTCACCCAGCCGAACAATCACCGTGTCGGCCTTTGGTGAGTTGTAATTCAGTTCCAGTGTTCCGAAAGCATCTTTGCCAAAATCAACAAAATAGCTGTTGTCTCCCGATTTTACTATCGATTTAGGACTGATTCGTTCCACCTGAAAGGCATTTCCGGTAGAAATGTTTCCGGTAAATGATCCGGTTTTAAATTCCTGAACGGCAGAATATTCCGAAAGACGGTTATCCTGATCCCAGATACGCACTTTCCAGAAGTATTTTGAATTTGGATGCAGTGGTTTTCCGGTTTGTTCAATGTTTGTTGATGCTTTACTCCTGACTTGTCCGCTGTTCCATACATCACCCAGATTATTATCAATGTTCGTTTTCGAGGATGCGACCAATAGCTGGTATGCATTCTGACAAACTGCTTTTTTCGGCACAATCCAGCTGTATTCGGGCAAACTGTCGTTGATAGCCACATTTTTAGGTTCACGAATGTATTCAACTGTCAATCCCGATGGAATTCCTGAGTATGGATCGGCATATTTCTGAGCCATAACATCCAGCTTGTTACGCAATTCATTCAATGTCTTCTTGTACTCCGGTTTTTTGGCCAAGTTGTTAATTTCTTTCGGGTCTTTCTTAAGGTTGTACAGCTCTTCCCACGATTTTTCATTCACATAGTGGAAATATTTCCAATCATTGGTACGGATACCTTCACTGGGCGGAATATTTTCCGTTTCCCAGAGATGTTCAATCAGAATAGTGTCGCGCTGAACATTGTTACTTATACCTGATACGATTGGAACCAGACTTTTACCATGCCAGCTTTTGGGTTGGGCAACGCCTGCCAAATCGGCAATGGTTGAAGGAACATCGAGGTTCAGCGACATTGCGTCCACATCCTGGTGTTTTTGTACCCTCGGGTCGTAGATAATCAGGGGAATGTGAATCGAAAGATCGTACATCAGCCATTTATCGGCAATCTGACGTTCGCCCAGAAAGTAGCCATTATCGCCCATTAGGATAATGACCGTATTCTTATCAAGCCCTTTTTCTTTCAGTTGCTGACGAATTTTGGCGATTTCCAGATCGATTCCTGTAATCATACGGTAGTAACCTTTTACACTTTTCTGGTATTTTTCAGGTGTGTCGAAACGCCAGCCCCAACGGGTGCGGTTGAAACCTTTGCGAACTCCTTCGGGCAAAGCATTGAAATACTTATCCTCCTTTAAATCCGGATCGGGAATCACCACATCTTTGTATAGGTTGGCGGTACTTTCATCCCAAAAATACTGGTCCGGAGCCGGATCGTGTGCATGGGGTGCGCTAAAACTGATAGAAAGGCAGAAAGGCTTATCATCCGGAGCATTTTTGATAAACTGTATGGCCTTTTCGCCGGTGTAACGGGTCAGGTGAACAGTGTCTTTTCCCAATGTTTTATAAAAATAACCCCGACGGTCTTTGTACCGGGTTTCGCGGTCATAATCTTCGTGAACATCAAACATTCTTTCCTGATGTTCGTATTTAACACCAAGCTTACCATAGAAACCAGTATAATAACCAGCTTCTTTCAGTACTCTTGGATAAGAAGTTTGCATGTATTCTTCGCGTATAGGTCCAGTCTGGAAGGTGTATTTGTGAGTGCGTTCGTACATGCCCGTCAAAATACTTGCACGGCTTGCCGCACTGATGGGTGTGCTCGAATATGTATTCCTGAAATAAACTCCTTCGCGGGCCAGTTGGTCCATTTCTGGCGTTTTAATGATGGTATTCCCAGCATAACCCATAGCTGAGGTACGGTGGTCGTCGGTTAATATGAAAATAATGTTGGGGCGATTCTTTACTTCTTTGGTTTGAGCAGCGCTCAATAATGATGTAGTTACGCCTAAAATTAAAACTGGAACTTTCTTTTTCATTATTATACTAATTATGTTTCGATAAGCAATCTTTTTGTTCAACGCAGCTTTTGCGTATTTTCTATTTTGGTTTTCTCGTTAAGCCATTTCCAACTTCCCAAATTGAAGAGTTGATATTAAAAGTATTTACAAAAGTACTTTTTTTATTCAGATATCCACTTCGGCGGCGTGCAGGGAGGCTATCGGCAGATTCAGACAATGGCAGTAAGCTTTCCTTCTATCCGCGACGTAGGCAAAAAGCCATACGCAGAACTAAAGATGGCCTGCGTTACGCTAAGGGGAACAGGGAATAATATTTAAGATAACATTTAAATGACGAAGGTATTTTCAAGTCCCCTTCAGGTGAACCAGCGGTCATGACCAAAGGGAATAATTAGGGGTTCACATTTAAAATCACTTTTTTCAAGTTTTTTTCCAAAGAAGATGTGCCAATAAAAATGGTAAATTCCCCTGGCTCTACTACTTTTATCATATCAATATTGTACAACGATAGATTTTCAAAGT
>CAIWIS010000846.1 GCA_903912795.1 uncultured Bacteroidales bacterium | reverse complement strand
TTGCTTCGTAAAGCTCTTGTTTTCCGCTGATTTGTTTTGGTTCGCCATTGGCTTTTGCGTAAGCATATACATCTTCGAAAGTCAATTTTCCTTCTTCAAATTCTTTTCCTTTGCCTGCATCGTAAGAAGCATAGCGGTCGGAAACCATTTGTTTGTAAGGAGATTCTTCCAAAATAGCAGCTGCTGACAATAAAGCGCGAGCCATTACATCCATAGCACCAACGTGAGCAATAAATAAATCGTCGTTGTCGGTAGAGTTACGACGGATTTTTGCGTCGAAGTTGGTTCCACCGCCTTTGATACCACCACCTTGCAGGATAACCAACATAGCTTGTGTTAATTCAAAAATGTCAACTGGGAATTGGTCGGTATCCCAACCGTTTTGAACATCACCACGGTTAGCGTCGATAGCTCCCAACATGCCAGCATCCACTGCACATTGCAATTCGTGCTCAAACGTATGACCAGCCAATGTAGCGTGGTTTACTTCGATATTTAATTTGAAATCGTTTTCCAAACCAAATTCTTTCAGGAAGCCGATAACTGTTTCAGCATCCACATCGTATTGGTGTTTCATTGGTTCCATTGGCTTTGGTTCAATCAAGAATACACCTTTAAAACCTTTAGCACGACCATAATCGCGAGCCATTTGCAACATGCGACCCATGTGTTGTTTTTCTCGTTTCATGTTGGTATTCAAAAGACTCATATAACCTTCGCGACCACCCCAGAATACATATCCGTCGCCACCTAATTCGATAGTAGCATCAATAGAGTTTTTGATTTGTAACATAGCACGAGCAGCAGCATTGAAATCAGGGTTTGTGCTTGCACCATTCATATAACGAGCTGGAGAGAATACGTTTGCAGTACCCCACATCAATCTGATGCCTGTAGCAGCTTGTTTTTCTTTTGCATAAGCGACGATTGCTTTCAAGTTTGCTTCGTACTCTTCGATAGAAGAACCTTCGTCCACCAAGTCGATATCGTGGAAACAATAGAATTCGATACCCATTTTGCTCATAAACTCAAAACCAGCATCCATTTTGTCTTTTGCTGCTTGAATTGCATCTGAAGCACCTACCCAAGGGTGTACTTGTGTGCCCGGACCAAATGGATCGCCACCTTCAGCACACAAAGTATGCCACCAAGCCATGCTAAAACGGAACCAGTCCTTCATTTTTTTACCATAAACCACTTGCTCAGCATTGTAATAACGAAATGCTAATGGGTTTTTACTTTCTTTTCCTTCGAATTTGATTTTTTCCACTGATGGGAAATACACTTTTGCCATAATTTTAATTGATTGCCCCTAGCCCCTAAAGGGGGATAAGAGAAGTTAGTATTAATTGTTTATTTTATATTTTTAGATACTTAGTCTTTAAGCCCCTTTAGGGGTTTGGGGCAAATTCTTCACCCAATTTTTGTAAGCAGTTTTTGTTGCATCAATATCACAAGCTTCGGGTGTAATTACCTGAATTTTTTTCAATGTTGCAAATGCTTCCTCTGCATCTTTATAGATGCCTGCTCCAATTCCGGCTCCACGTGCTGCACCAACCGAACCATCAGTATTGTAAAGCTCAATGGTTGCTCCGGTAATGTTTGCCAATGTTTCACGGAAAATAGGAGATAAGAACAGGTTGGCATGTCCGGCACGAATGGTTTTGGTTTCGATACCCATATCGTTCATAATGTCCATACCGTATTTAAATGAGAATGCAATGCCTTCGTGTGCAGCACGGATTAAATGCGCTTTGCTGATTCGGTTGAAGTTTACGCCGTGAATAGAACTGTTCGGTTCCTGATTTCCCAATACTCGTTCAGCGCCATTTCCAAAAGGAATAATGCTTACACCTTCGCTTCCAACCGGAATTCCGGCTGCCAGTTCGTTCATTTCGGCATAACTGATACCTTCGGGAGCTACATTATTTTTAATCCAGGTGTTTAATATGGCAGTTCCATTGATACAAAGCAATACGCCAACGCGGGTAGCTTCTTTGGTATGATTTACGTGAGCAAATGAGTTTACACGACTTTGTGGGTCGTATTTCGAGTCGCTGTTTACACCATACACCACACCCGAAGTGCCGCCTGTAGCAGCAATTTCGCCTGGGTTTAACACGTTAAGAGATAAAGCGTTGTTTGGTTGGTCACCTGCACGATACGTAACCGGAGTTCCGGCAGCCAAACCAAGTTCAGCGGCAATATCAGCTTTCAGGTTGCCTTGTTGACCGAAAGTTGGTACAATTTCAGGAACTAAAGCTGTATCAAAACCAAAATAATCGAACAAAAATTGAGCTGGTGCTTCGGCTTTGAAATCCCAGGCAATTCCTTCGGATAATCCGGATGCTGTTGTACAAGCGTCACCAGTCATGCGCATAGCCAAATAATCGCCGGGCAGCATGTAATATTTTGCTTTTGCAAAGTTTTCAGGCTCGTTTTCTTTTACCCAAGCCATTTTGGACAAGGTAAAATTGCCGGGAGAGTTCAACAGATTCGACAAACACATTTCGCTTCCAATTTCACTCATG
>CAIWIS010000845.1 GCA_903912795.1 uncultured Bacteroidales bacterium | reverse complement strand
TCATTAAATTTAACATAGCAAAAACATATTGAAAAATGACCATTTCAAATAATCATTTTCATGTGTTTATAATTTATTTTTTAGTTGTCACATGGAACTCGCCAAAGATAATCATCTCTTTGTGTGAGCAATTCCTCAAGGCTCGTTTCATCAGTTTTGGTGCTATATTGCATTTATATTTTTCAATAAAATCTCTTCTTAACACACAACTTAATAGTCAACAAACTATTCAAACTAATTACTGGTGTTTCACTCAATGAATAAATAAAGAGATTTATAGCTTTATACTAGCAAGTAACATTTATTTCTATTAAACAGGAATATTCGTATTTACATTTTTACTGCCCTTAAGCCCAAAAAATAATATAATTACTGCAGCAACAAATGGAACAAAATAGCTGTTTTGAAAACCAATCATATCAGCAATCTGACCATGTAACAATGGGATAACACCTCCGCCAACAGCCATTGTCATAAATAATCCAGAGCCTTGATTTGTATATTTTCCTAATCCATCAACAGCCAAATTGAAAATACAAGGCCACATTACAGATGTAAATAAGCCAATTAGCACCAACAACATAATGCTTAACGGCACCTGAAAGAATTCAATTCTGAGACTACTGGTTAAAGTAGGTGCTTTAACCAAGACTGTTTCAGGTATAAAAATTGCTAAAACTAACAATAAAGATGCTATTGATGAAACAGTAACAAGCATCTGCCGACTTGAGAAAATTTTCCCCAGCATACCACCAATCAATCGCCCAAACAACATAAGCAACCAATAAGTACCAACCAATACACCAGCTATATTACTGTCAATAGCAAGGCCTGTTTTAGATATCGGATCTGTCATATATAAAAAAGCAATATTGGGAATTGTGACTTCCATTCCTACGTAAAAAAACAGTGCAATTATACCATACCTAAGATGAACAAAACTTAGAGCACTGTATTTCTCATTAATATCTTTCTTATTACTCACAATATTTGGTTCAGGAATATTCACAAAAAATAATCCGACACCAACTGAAATAAAAATACCAAGTGCAATGAATAAAAGAGGGTTTGCCGCTGAAATTGAAATTTCATTGGCAGCAGCAGCTCCAATAACCATTCCGCCGATTGCCGGTGCCAAAGTTCCTCCTAACGAATTTAAGGCACCACCAAAATTTAACCGTTGATTTGCTCCTTTCTTTGTACCTAACACGTTTAGCATCGGATTTACTACATTATTAAGTATACACATGGCTGCACCCAAAATAAAATTACACGCAAGATACAGATAGATTGCCAAATCTTTAAATCGAACCGGATCTTGCAATGCAATCACCCCAACGAGGTAAATCCCAAGAGTTGCAATTGAAGCAATGATTAATGCAATGATGGCCGACTTTTTATAACCACGAATTCGTATAAGTCCTGATGACGGAATCCCCATAAACAGATATGATAAGAAAAAAATCATGGTTCCCAATTGAGATTGCATATTATTAAACTCAAACTGTTCTTTCAGAATTTTTCCAAATGGTCCGTTTAAGTTTGTGGCAAATGCCAATACAAAAAACAACAGAAACATCATTAATACTGGTAAAGCATATCTATCTTTTTTTATCATATTCAAATTATTAAAGAGTAAGAAAATTCATCTCAAAAACGACTTTTTGACATAGCTAAAAGATTATCGATAGGTGTACTTACCGGAATTTCACAGCCAGCCGAAAGAATAAATTTATTCCCTTTTTCGACAACTAAAATTTCTTTGCACTTTTGAGTGATTAGTTCCGGTGTTGAATCCATTACAAATACCGGATTTATATTTCCAAAACGAGCAACATCCTTACCTAATATACCCAAACATTCTTGTTGACTAACAGCATAATCAGGGTCAAATAAGTCGATTCCCAGTTCAGCTATTGATGGAAATAAATGTGCAGTATCTCCACAGATATGCAGTTTTACTTTAGCTCCCATAGACTGAATAAAACGAACCAATTCGAGATGTCTATTTTTCACAAATAAATCATACGTTTCTTTGTCAATCTGAGAACAAATGGCATCGCCAATACCAATTAAATCGCATCCGGCTTCAATTTGTGCTTTTGCAAAATCTTTTGCAAATATCAAACATTTATCCATTATCCTATTCGTAAAATCCTCATCCATCATCATTAACATCATCATTTGACTCAGTCCGACTAAATCGCAAGCTTCTGCTAATGGACCTTCAATCCAACCCATTACAGGTACAGTTCCTTTTAAAAGTTTTTGATAATAGGTGGCACCATCAACCCTGTCTTTTGTTCGCACATTTTTGTACACATCTGGTATCCGCAGGTTCATAACATCATCAATTGTTTCAACAATAAGTTTTTTGCACATTGGAACTCCCTCAGGGATAAACTCAATTGGCGCTCCAAAAGCACTTGTCTCGCGATAGGGATCTGAGATTAGGCTCACCATATCCATATCAAAATGCTCAAGACATTTGATATTACTTTCTACTAACACTTTATAATCTGAGGCAAATTCGGCATAGGTATTATTGTTAAACCTAGCAGCAAAATGCATCACTATCGGGTAAAATAAAACCTCAGTGGTTGGTAGTGAGCCATCCATTAAAGCATCAAATTTTTGTTTCTTATTCATGAGTATTATAATTTTTGAGATTAATTTTAGCTGATGTCTGATACTTTCTGAAAGTTACCGACTAATAAATGAATAATTGTCCATGCTATAAGGTAAGCAATAGCACAAACTACAAACATAATTGCATAGCCATCGCCAATATTTCCGAGCAGTTTATAGTGATCGAATAACATACCGGCTAACTTTGCAATTAGAATTCCGCCCAACGACCCAGCCATACCACCAATTCCGGTTACTGATGCAACGGCTCGTTTAGGAAACATATCGGATACAGAGGCAAATATATTAGCCGACCAAGCACAGTGAGCTGCACATGCAATACTGATAATAGCAATAGAAAACCACATATTAATAGAACCTGCATATTGAGCCAGTAAGACACTCAAAGGTAATACAGCATAAATCAGCATCGAACGCTTACGTGCCACTCCAACATCCATCCCCCTGTCGATAAGTAATTTAGGCAGCCAACCACCTACAATACTGCCAAAAGATGAAACTG
>CAIWIS010000844.1 GCA_903912795.1 uncultured Bacteroidales bacterium | reverse complement strand
GGCTGGAAACTTACTGAATGGACTGGAAACTGGTTTGGACGCGATAGCTGGATGAAAGGTTCTGATAAATCGTTTAATGACTTATTGCAATACCGCCGATATGGTGGCGATTTGCAAGGAGTTTTGGATAAACTCGATTATTTGACTGACTTGGGTATTACGGCAATTTATCTCAACCCAATTAATGATGCTCCTTCGTTACACAAATACGATGCGCGCAATTATCATCATGTGGATATTAATTTTGGACCCGATCCTGAAGGCGACAAAAAAATTATGGCAACCGAAAATCCGGCTGACCCTTCGACCTGGAAATGGACTTCGGCGGATAAATTATTTTTAAAGATAATAAACGAAGCACACAAACGTGGTATTCGGATAATAATGGATTATTCGTGGAACCATACCGGAACTAACTTTTGGGCATGGCTGGATATATTGAAAAATCAGTCGGCATCGCCTTATCGTTCTTGGTACAATGTTTCGACTTTTGACAATCCGCAAACGTCTGAAAATGAGTTTAAATACGATGGTTGGTACGGAAATGCTTATATGCCTGAATTTAGAAAAACATCCATAGAAGGAAAAAGGGAGAATGGTAAACCCTATGAAGGCAATATGGATAATGGTGTGAAACAGCATGTTTTTGACGTGTCGAAACGTTGGTTAGCACCCGATGGCGATGCTTCGAAAGGTATTGATGGTTATCGTTTGGACGTGGCGGAGCAAATTGGGCTTGCATTTTGGCGGGATTATAGGCAGTTTGTTCGATCAGTCAAAGAAGACGCTTATTTAATTGGTGAAATCTGGTGGGAAAAATGGCCTGATATTTTGATGGATCCAACACCTTATATGAAAGGAGATATGTTCGATGCAGTTATGTATTATCAGGTTTATCGTCCGGCACGTTACTTTTTTGCAAACACAAAAAATGGAATTGATGCGGCGCAGCTAAAAGACAGTTTGTTGAGTCAGTGGAATAGATTGAAACCTGAGAATGTAAAAGCTATGATGAATGTATCTTCGTCGCATGATGCACCGCGCTTACTCACTGATTTTTACAACGACAACAATTATAAATTTCATGCTAATCCGCTTGAGAATAAGGATTATAAAACCAGAAAACCGGATAAACAAGCTTACAAGCGGTTACAACTTTATTTGGTGCATTTATTTACAACAGTGGGAGCTCCTCAAATTTGGAATGGTGAAGAAATGGGTATGTGGGGAGCCGATGATCCGTTCGGGCGTAAGCCACTTTGGTGGAAGGAACTGAAATTTCAACCCGAAAACAGAAACAATATTCAAAATCAAAATCCTGTTTACGATAAAGTTGGCTTCAACGAAGCGACTTATCAGTTTTACAAAAAACTAATAAAAATCCGGAAGGAAAATCCCGAACTCGTTGATGGTGAACTCCATTTTTTAGAAACAAACGGAAAAAAGCTGGTTTATGAACGAACTTTAAATGGTAATAAAATAATTGTTTTGTTTAATGCAGGTAACGCTACTCAGCTATTCAATATCCCATTCGGAACTTATACCAATTTGCTAAATGGTAAGATAATTAGAACTAATATGTTGAAGTTAAATGGTCTACAAACTGTTGTTTTGAAACTAAAATAGTTTTTTTCTCAACAAAAACTCCAACGGAATATTCAAACGTTCTTTCCATGCATTCTCACTGTGGTCTTTGCCTGGGAAAAACTGCGTTTGCCAGTTATACTTGTTTTTGGGGTTGGCAAGTTGCAGTGTTTTGTCAATTTCTTTTTGCAAAGGAGGATACATGGCATCTAATGTTTTATCGCCATAATCAAAATAAAGTTTACTGTTTTTAAGTTTCGGTAAATTGGCTTTTAAATAGCTGTTAAATGATTCCGGGATAGGATTATTTTCTGTTGTGAAAATTCCCGGCCAGTGTGTCGAAATACAAGCCGCACCTCCAAAAACCGTTGGATATTCGCAAATGGCATACATCGAAATAAGTCCGCCCATGCTACTACCAGCCACAAACGTATGTTTACGATCGGTGTAAACCGAGTAGTTTTTATCTATGTATGGCTTCAATTCCTGTACCAAGAACCGAAGATAATTGTCGGATTGAGGTTGTAGCAGTCGTTCTATTCTCCCACTTTCAATCAGTTTTTGAATAATTAAATTTTTTTGGTCGGGTGAAAGTGTTTCGAAAGGTTTTTGAGGAAAATAGTCGGAATGACGTTTTTTACTATCGTTCCACACTCCAACCACTATGAACTTTTGCACTTTTCCTTCATTAAGCAGCTTTGTGCTTACATCGTCTACATCCCACGCTTGTTTATTCCATGTGGTTGATGCATCGTAAAGCATTTGACCATCGTGCATGTAAAGCACACTGTATTTTTCTTTGTCGTTATATCCTTTTGGAAGCCATACTTCAATATTTCGTGCTGAAACATATTTTGAAGCGAAATTCTCAATTAATTCTATTTT
>CAIWIS010000843.1 GCA_903912795.1 uncultured Bacteroidales bacterium | reverse complement strand
CTATGGATACGCGCAAAACGTTTATGTTACTGAGTTATCGTCCAACTTATAAAACGTTGGATGACCTCAATCAACAGGAAATAAGTCTGGCTGGACTTCGAGTTAATCCTGTTACAAATATAAGTTCGTCGATGAGCTATATTAGCACGCTCAAAATGCGTAAAATGGCCGATAAAGAACCTATTGCATTTGCCGGATTATCCGAAAATATGCGCATTGCCAATGTACTTTGGTCGCCCGACGAAACAAAAGTGGCTTTTACCAATACGGTGGCTACAGGTGTGGAACTTTGGGTAGCCGATTTTAAAACTGCCACTGCTCAAAAATTAACTGATGCAGTTCTCAATGCCAATATTGGAAATCCCGTAAATTGGTTTCGTGATAGCAAGAGTTTGTTAGTACGTTTACTCCCTTCTAAACGGAATGCATTAATTGATGTAAAAAAATCGCTCCCAGCCGGACCAATTATCTCGGTAAGTGATGGATCCAAGTCACAAAACAGAACTTATCAGGATATGCTCAAGAACCCTACCGACGAAGCAAATTTTGTAACGCTAACTACCGCCGAACTTTACAAAGTGCATCTGGATGGAACCAAAAAACTATTCATAAAGGCCGATTTGTATGCAAATGAAATAATTTCGCCCGATGGTAATTATGTGTTGATAACCACTTTACAAAAGCCATTTTCTTATATTGTACCCCTTAACCGTTTTCCACAAAAAAACATATTGTACGATTACAATGGAAATTTGATAAAAGAAATTTCATCATCTCCATTAAATGAAATACTTCCTAAAGGTTTTATGGCTGTACGCAAAGGAAAACGTTCCATAAGCTGGCGCTCTGACGAACCATCGACCTTGTACTGGGTGGAAGCCTTGGACGAAGGCGATCCTCAAAAAGAAGTACAATTTCGCGATGCCGTTTACCTGAGTAAAGCACCTTTTAATGCAGACCCAGTACTACTGTCTAAAACCACGCTTCGTTATTCCAGAATTGTATGGGGAAATGCCACTACAGCAGTTCTCAGCGAAGAATGGTACGATACCCGACAGATGCGCGTTTCGGTCATTAATCCTTCGGCTCCTGAGCAAACACCTCGTTTGTTTAGTGCGCGTAATTTTCAAGATGTGTATTCCGATCCAGGTGATTTTGAAACACAAAAAAATGAATTTGGAAAATATGTTATGACCATCGATAAAGATAAAGCATATTTATTGGGCGATGGTTTTACCAAAAACGGACAATTTCCGTTTATCGACGAGTTGAATTTGACAACCTTAAAAACCAAACGATTATACAAATCCAGTTTGGTGGACAAAATGGAAGAAATTCAGGATATTATCGATGTGAAAAAAGGAGAAGTATTGGTACGTTTGCAGTCGAAAAACGAATTTCCAAACTATTATATTCGCACTATCAAAAAAACATCGGCTCCGGTTCAGATAACGTTTTTTAAAAACCCGTTCGAATCCATTGCCGGAGTTCACAAGGAATTGATAAAATACAAACGGGCCGATGATGTGGAACTTTCGGGTACACTTTATCTACCAGTGGGTTACGACCGCAATGCAAAAACACAAAAGTTGCCGTTGTTAATATGGGCTTATCCTGCTGAGTATAAAGATAAAAATAGCGCCGGACAAAGTACAGCCAACCCTAACGAATTTACATATCCTTATTACGGCTCGTTTGTGTATTGGGTTACACGCGGATATGCCGTACTCGATGATGCTGCATTCCCCATTGTGGGCGAAGGCAAAACAGAGCCGAATGATACTTTTGTAGAGCAACTGGTATCAAATGCAAAGGCGGCCATCGATGCAGTAAATGTATTGGGTTATATAAACCCTAAAAAAGTAGCCGTAGGTGGCCATTCGTACGGTGCATTTATGACAGCTAACTTACTAACTCATTGCAATTTATTTGCTTGCGGCATAGCTCGCAGCGGTGCATACAACCGTACGCTTACGCCTTTCGGTTTCCAGAGCGAACAACGTAATTATTGGGATACACCTGATGTGTACAATACCATGTCGCCTTTTATGCAAGCCGATAAAATGAAAACGCCCATGCTTTTAGTACATGGCGAAGCCGACAATAATCCGGGCACATTTACCTTGCAGACAGAGCGTTATTTTCAAGCACTGAAAGGCCTCGGCGCACCAGCCCGCATGGTTATTCTGCCAAAAGAACAACATGGTTATGTAGCTCGCGAAAATATTCTGCATTTACTTTGGGAACAAGACCAATTTTTGGAGAAATATTTGAAGTAATTAAAATGGCAAAGAAACTCAATGTAACTTTGCCATTTTTTGTTGAGATATTAAAATGCCTGCATATCAACCAAGCGTTTGTAATAGCCGTTAAGTTTAATTAGTTCGTTGTGCTTACCTCGCTCTACAATGCGGCCTTCGTGCAGGACACAAATTTCGTCGGCACGTTTTATGGTTGATAAGCGGTGTGCTACAACCAGCGTAGTACGGCTTTTCATAAGATTCTCCAATGCTTCCTGAACCAATTTTTCCGACTCGGTATCGAGTGCCGAGGTGGCTTCGTCGAGGATAAGTATGGGTGGATTTTTCAGAATTGCGCGGGCAATACTGATACGTTGACGCTGACCGCCCGATAGTTTGGAGCCGCGGTCGCCAATATTGGTTTCGTAACCAGCTTCGGTAGCCATAATAAAATCGTGCGCATTAGCTATGCGAGCCGCTTCCATTACTTGTTCCATGGTGGCATTTTCCACGCCAAAAGTTATATTGTTGTAAAATGAGTCGTTAAATAAGATGGCTTCCTGATTTACGTTCCCCAAGTGAACCCGAATATCGTGTGTGCGGAAGTTTTTTACATTTATGCCATCAATACATATTTCGCCTTCTTCTACATCGTAATAGCGCGGTACTAAATCCACTAAGGTTGATTTGCCTGAACCCGACTGACCAACGAAAGCCACTGTTTTACCTTTTTCGATGGTCAGATTTATATTTTTTAGCACCCACTCGGTTTGATAACGAAAACTTACATTTTTAAACTCAATAGTGGAGTTAAACGAAGGGAGTGGTTGTGGGTTTTCAGGTTCTACAATTGTATTTTCGGTATTCAAAATCATATCAACCCTATCGAGCGATGCCATGCCTTTGCGGATGCTGTAAGTGGCACGGCTTAAGTCTTTGGCAGGTTGAATAATGCTGTAAAAAATCAGGATGTAGTAGATAAACTCTGCCGCACCTATACTGCTTGAATTGTTGATGATAAGTGAACCTCCAAACCACATCAAAATAGCAATAACCACTGTGCCAATAAATTCGCCCACCGGGTGTGCCAGATTATGGCGGTTGTTCATGCGGGTAAATGTGAGTCGGATATTTTCGTTTATTTTGGCAAAACGGTTTTGAACTTTGTGCTCGGCATTAAATGCTTTTACAATGCGTAACCCGCTCAGCGTTTCTTCTATTTGCGATAACATCTCGCCAGTTTGTTGTTGCCCAACTTGCGAGCGAGCCTTAAGCGAACGCCCGATACGACCAATTAGCCAACCGCTGAAAGGTAGCAATAAGAGTACGAAAATTGTCAACTCCCAACTCATAGCAAACATTACGCTGAGGTAAATAAAAATCAAAATTGGGTTTTTAAAAACCAATTCCAATGAGCTCATTATGGACACTTCAATCTCGTTTACATCGCCTAACATGCGCGACATAATATCACCTTTGCGCTCTTCGGAGAAAAAACCAAGTGGCAGCGAAACAATTTTTTTATACAACTGATTTCGTAAATCGCGCACAACACCCGTACGAATTGGCACCATGCTAAACATTGCCATGTAGGTGGTACCTACTTTAATTGCTGTGGTAAATATCAGAAAAATCCCCAAATACATCAACGCCATTTGTGGACCGGTATAAGCCACCATCTGTTCCACCGCATAATACAAATTATTTTTGATTGCTGCGCCAATCTGACTCATGCCATCGCTCCATTCCCAATTGATATAGCTCGATTTAGAGCTTTCCATCCCAAAAAGTATTTGAAGTATAGGAATGATGGCTGCAAACGAAAATAAACTCGACACTGCCGATAACAGGTTGAATAGCAAACTGAGCCCAACATACTTTTTGTACGGCGGAACAAAGCGTTTTAATAATATCCAAAAATTGTTCATCTTATTTTGCCCTTCGGGCGTTTTTTAGCTGCGCTGTTATTTGTGCTTCGCACGTTATTAGCTTCGCGTTATTTAGCTGCGCTGTTATTTGTGAATCGCACGTTATTTACTTCGTGTTATTTAATAACGCCCGTAGGGCTAATAACAATCAATAACGCCCTTCGGGCTAGACTCCCGTATAATTCCTTGGTGTAATGCGTTTTAGTTCTTGTTTTACAGTATCATCAATGGCCAAAGTATCAATAAATTCGTGTATCGAACGCTCGGTTATGCCTTCGTTGGTACGTGTTAGCGCTTTCAGTGCTTCGTAAGGTTGTGGATATCCTTCGCGACGAAGTATAGTCTGAATTCCTTCGGCCACAACCGCCCAAGTATTGTCCAAATCACGGTAAATAGCTGTTTCGTTGAGCAATAATTTACTTAAACCTTTGCGAATGCTTTGAGTAGCTATAAGCGTATGTGCAAATGGAACACCCACATTACGAAGTACGGTGCTGTCGGTCAAGTCGCGTTGCAAGCGTGAAACGGGCAATTTCGACGATAAATATTCAAAAATGGCATTTGCCATTCCTAAATTACCTTCGGCATTCTCAAAATCAATCGGGTTTACTTTGTGTGGCATTGCCGACGAGCCCACTTCGCCCGCTTTAATACGTTGTTTAAAGTATTCCATCGACACATAAGTCCAAATATCTCTACAAAAATCAATCAAAATGGTATTGATACGTTTCATGGCATCGAATTGCGCCGCCAGATTGTCGTAATTCGATATCTGAGTTGTCCATTGCTCACGTTCCAAACCGAGTTTTTCCGACAAGAAACTATTTCCGAAATTTTTCCAGTCGATAGCCGGATAGGTAACTTTGTGGGCATTGAAATTACCAGTTGCACCACCAAATTTTGCCGAAACTGGAACGTTTTTCAATTGCATTAATTGTTGCTCCAAGCGGTACACAAATACCATTACTTCCTTGCCAAGACGAGTAGGGGAAGCTGGTTGTCCATGTGTTTTAGCCAGCATCGATACATCGCGCCATTCGTCAACATTATGATGCAATTCCTGCAATAATGCGTCCATTTCGGGTAAATATACTTTAACAAGAGCTTCTTTTACCGACAATGGAATGGAAGTGTTGTTAATGTCTTGGGAGGTTAAGCCAAAATGAATAAACTCTTTAAAATCAGCCAGATTCAATGTGTCGAATTTTTCTTTTAGAAAATACTCAACGGCTTTTACATCATGATTGGTAACTTTTTCGATGTCTTTTATGCGTTGCGCATCCGCTTCGCTGAAATTTTGATACACCAAACGTAACTTTGGCATTACATCGCCAGGAACTTTTTTAAGTTGTTCCAACGGAATTTCGCATAATGCAATAAAATACTCCACTTCAACCTCTACACGGTAACGAATAAGAGCATATTCTGAAAAATACTGAGCGTAATCTGCTGATTTTGTGCGGTAACGACCATCTACTGGCGATATAGCACTGAGCAAAGTTAAATCCATTTTTTTAATAATTTGAGGACGAACTACAGACCAAATCTGCGGATCGTATATTGTTTTTTTTATTGAGTTTGAAAGGATTTTTTTATCACGTGCAAAGGTAGTGATTTTCGATGGATTTCAAAAGTTTAGCTTAGAGTTTGCATTGGTCAAAAAAAATCTTTACCTTTGTTTGTTATTTTTAAAACTAAAAACAACGATCGTAGCATCGAGAAATTTCATTTAAAACCATGAGATACATAAAAATTCACAAAGAAGGGCGACTGATTTTACTCAGTTTGTTGTTTGTTTTGTTTGTGCTTAACCTTTTTATTTATTTACGCTTTCCTACATTCGCATTGGCGGTAACCACCACATTATCAGCAATAATATTGGTGTTTTTTGCATATTTCTTCCGCAATCCTTCACGTAGGATAAAAATAGACGATAGTGGACTTGTAGTTGCACCAGCCGATGGAACTGTGGTAGTTGTAGAGCCAACTGATGAGTTAGAGCATTTTGGCGATAAACGTATTCAGGTGTCCATTTTTATGTCGGTGTTTAATGTGCATGCCAATTGGTATCCTGTTCAGGGTAAAGTGCTTAAATCGATACATCACAGTGGTCGTCACATGGCGGCCTACTTGCCCAAGTCGAGTCACGAAAACGAACGCTCAACCGTTGTTATCGAAAGCGAAGGAGGAACACAAATACTACTTCGTCAGATTGCCGGAGCTTTGGCACGCCGTATTGTAACTTATGCTCATGCCGGAAAAGCTTGTCACTTGAACGAACATCTTGGTTTTATAAAATTTGGGTCGCGTGTGGATTTATTTTTCCCACTTGATACGGAGATATTTGTAGAAGTTGGCGAAAAAACCACTGGAAACGAAACCATTATTGCACGCCTTAATGAGTGATCAAATCACCATAGAACAAGCACAGCAAAGGGTTGACGAATGGATAAAGTTGTATGGCGTTCGTTATTTCAGCGAATTGACCAATATGGCTATCCTGACCGAAGAGGTGGGTGAGCTAGCACGCATAATGGCACGTACGTATGGCGATCAATCTTTCAAAAAAACGGACTTGAATAAAAACCTTGCCGACGAAATGGCCGATGTGCTCTGGGTTTTAATTTGCATGGCCAACCAAACAGGCGTAAACCTGACTGAAGCCTTCGAAAAAAATATGCTCAAAAAAACTGAACGCGATGCCACGAGGCATAAGGAGAATGAAAAATTGATGTGATGATGTGATGATGTGGTGATAAGGTGATGTGGTGATGTGTTTTCAAACGTACAACATAACAATAAATAACGACGTAGCCCACTTAACGTGCGAAGCACCAAATAACGCGAAGTAAATAACGCCCAAAGGGTAAAAGAATATGAACAAGATAGACGAATTATTTAATGCTTACAATTGCAATTTGAGCGATGAAGCTGTAGCGCAGGATATACAAAAAATTCTGGCTGAAGAATATAATAGCAACAACACAGTAGATGTTTACAAAACTTGTTTGAGTTTAATCGACTTAACTTCGCTCAATAGCACCGATACTACAGCCGAAATTATATCAATGACTCAAAAAGTGAATGATTTCAAAACCGCATTTCCACATTTGCCAAATGTTGGAGCTATTTGTGTTTCGCCATCATTGGTTAAGGCTGTAAGCAATACGCTGCTTATACCCGAAATTGGCATTGCATCGGTGGCTGCAGGCTTTCCTATGTCGCAAACATTTATAGAGGTTAAAGTAGCCGAAACAGCTTTAGCTGTAATGGATGGAGCAACCGAAATTGATGTAGTGATATCGATAGGAAAATTTCTGGAAGGAGATTATTTAGAAGTATTTGAAGAACTCTCAGAACTTAAGGCGGCTTGTAGAAATGCACACCTGAAAGTAATTATCGAAAGTGGAGCTTTGAAAAGTGCTACAAATATTAAAAAAGCATCTATTCTTGCCATGTCGGCCAATGCCGATTTTATTAAAACATCCACAGGCAAAATACCTATAGCAGCCACTTTAGAGGCAACCTACGTAATGTGTACAGCCATAAAAGAATGGTACGAAAAAACAGGTGTTAAGGTAAGCTATAAGCCAGCTGGCGGAATTGTAACAACCGAAGATGCCGTAAAACATTATACCATTGTAAAACACATACTTGGTACCGAATGGCTCAATAACAAAATGTTTCGCATTGGAGCCAGTCGCTTAGCAAACAACTTATTGACATCGATTGAAGGAAAGGACGTAAAATACTTCTAATACCTGAATTGTAAAATAAACATATAAAAAAACGGACTTGCTCAATGAAGGCAAATCCGTTTTTTTTAGTATAAATCAATTTGTGATTACTGCACTTTATATACGTCTACATTATCAACTTCGAAAGTTTTGATAAATGCTGCATGACGACGAACTTCAACTTCGGCAAAGTTCAAATACACTTCGGCCGATTTACGGAATTGATCTTCGGTATCGCGGCTTGCGTCAATCAAAAGCAGGTAACTCATAATAATGTGTCCACCCATTTCAACTAATCTACGGCTTTGGAAATCAAGGTATTCTTGATTTTTTACTTCGTTGACACGTGCAACTGCATTGGCAAACAAATTAGTCATAATTTGTAAGCGTTTGCGGAACGAAGTGAACTCAGGTTTAATATATTGATTGTCGTAATCGCGAATCATTTTCAAGTAATTACCTGTGGTTACGTGGCGTATAGCAGCTACAACTTGCAATTGCGATGTTCCTTCGTAAATTGTCATGATGCGTGCATCGCGGAAATGACGTTCGCAAGCATAATCTTTCATAAAGCCCGAACCACCATGAACTTGAATTGAATCATACGCATTTTGGTTGGCGTATTCACTCGAGAACATTTTTAGCATTGGAGTCAATGCGTCAGCTAACTTTAAGTATTCTTTGAACTCAGCTTTTTCTTCTGGAGTTAATTTACGTTCGCTTTCAATGCCTTCGTATGCTTTATATACATCTACAAAGCGGGTTGTTTCGTAAAGTAATGCGCGCGAAGCATCTAATTTAGCTTTGATAATCGAGAGCATTTCGTAAACTGCCGGAAATTCGATAATGGCTTTGCCAAACTGACGACGTTCGCGGGCATAGTTCAATGCTTCGGTATATGCAGCAGCCGATAGTCCGGTTGACTGAGCTCCAATGCCCAAACGTGCACCATTCATCAACGACATTACATACTTGATAAGTCCCATACGGCGAGTTCCAACTAATTGAGCTGGGGTATTGTTAAATACCAATTCGCAAGTTGGAGATCCTTTGATACCTAATTTGTTTTCGATTCGACGAACGAGTACAGTATGATCGTGTTTGTTATCGGCTACAAAATATGATAGTCCACGACCATCAGTTGTGCCATCTTCGGAACGAGCCAAAACTAATTTGATTTGTGCATCGCCATTGGTGATAAAGCGCTTAACGCCATTCAAATACCACATACCATCGGCTTCGTTAAACGTAGCTTTCAATTGCACTGCTTGTAAGTCCGACCCTGCATCAGGTTCAGTTAAGTCCATGGAGCAAGTGGCACCTTCGCATACACGTGGAAGGAATTCAGCTTTAATTTCGTCCGATGCAAATTCCGAAATTGTTTCGGCGCAGTCCTGTAATCCCCATATGTTGGCAAAACCAGCGTCAGCGCGCGAAACCATTTCGCCCGACATAACATAAGCTACCATTGGGAAGTTAAGACCACCATATTGGCGAGGAAGCGTAATGCCGTAAACACCTGCTTGGGTCAAAGCATCGTGGTTCTCTTGCGTGCCACGTGCATAAATTACACGGCTGTTTTCAACTTGAGGTCCGTCGTGGTCAACACTTTCGGCATTAGGGGCAATTATATCCGAACAAATTCCACCAATAATTTCGAGTACTTTTTCGTAACTATCAATGGCATCTTCAAAATCGCGTGCGGCATAATCAAATTTATCTTTATCAGCATAGTTGCGCTCCTTGAGTGCAACAATTTTAGGCATCAATGGATGCGAAAGCTGAAATTTTATGGCTGGATTATCGTTAAAAAAGTTCATTCTTATTTGCTGTTTTTCTTATAGAATTTAATCATTTTTGGTAATACTTCTTCTATGCTACCTGTAATTACATAATCGGCTATGGCATTGATTGGCGCCTTTGGATCGTTGTTGATAGCAATAATCATAGCACTTTCTTGCATACCTGCAATGTGCTGAATTTGCCCCGAAATACCACAAGCAATGTATAATTTAGGACGCACGGTGGTTCCTGTTTGGCCAATCTGACGTTCGTGATCAGCAAAACCAGCATCCACAGCAGCACGCGAAGCACCAACTTCGGCACCAAGTGTAGCGGCCAATTCAAAAAGTAATTTGAAATTGTCGGCACTACCCACACCATAACCACCCGATACAATAATGGGTGAGCCTTTGATGTTTAATTTGGATTTCTCCATGTGGCGTTCAATTACTTCAATCACAAAGTCGGTATCAGGAACGTATTTTGCAACATCCATGATTACTGTTTTTCCAACATGTTTTGCGTTGCGAATTTCTTTTTTCATTACACCTTCGCGTACTGTTGCCATTTGTGGTCTACAGTCGGGGTTAACGATAGTTGCAACAATATTTCCGCCAAACGCTGGACGAATTTGATACAATAAATTATCGTATACTTTGCCTGCTTTTTTGTCTTCGTAAGTTCCAATTTCGAGCGAAGTACAGTCGGCTGTTAAACCACTGAATAATGCCGATGAAACACGTGGACCTAAATCGCGACCAATGGAAGTGGCTCCCATAAATGCAATTTGAGGTTTCTCTTCTTTAAAAAGATTTACTAAAAGAGAGGTGTGAGGTAAAGTAGTGTAAGGTGCCAAGCGTTTGTCGTCGGCTAAATACAATGTATCTACGCCAAAAGGAAATACTTGCTCCCCAATTTTATCGAGTTTGTAACCAGCAGCTACAGCTTCGAGCTTGCATTTTAACTGGTCGGCAAGAGTACGTCCTTTGGTAAGGAGTTCCAGACTTACATCGCCTACAATGCCGTCTTCTATTTCGAGATATACAAAAAGGTTATTCATTTTCTTTAATAATTTATCCAATCGTGTGATTAGCAATAAGTTCTTTCATTAAATCTTCAATCTCTTCATCGTTTGCTGTTAGGCGTTTACTTTCTTTAGCAGTAAAAACAACATTTTCAATTTGTTTTACTTTAGTAGGAGAGCCTGTAAGTCCTAACCATTTAATGTCGTGTTCAATATCGTTTATACCCCATTCGGTAATGGTAAGATATGGATGAACAGTATACAAATCGGTATAATCAGCACCTGCATCTTGTTTTTCGGTCAACGTGGCTGCACGTTTGTATTTTAAAGTGAGTTTTGCATGACGCGGACGACATTCAGGTGCTGAACTATTAACAGTTACAACCATAGGAATAGGACCACTAACAACTTCTACACCACGTTCGAGGCGACGTTTTACAGTGATTTTAGATGCAGTACAATCTAAAATTTCTTCGGCATACGTAATTTGAGGCATTCCAAGTTTTTCGGCAACTTGAGGGCCTACTTGAGCAGTGTCGCCATCAATAGCCTGACGGCCACAAACAATAACATCTACTTTGCCCATTTTGCGAATGGCACAAGCCAATGCATACGATGTTGCCAAAGTATCAGACCCAGCAAATTCACGTCCACTTAAAAGATAACCACCATCGGCACCACGATACATACTTTCGCGAATTATTTCGGCAGCACGTGCAGGTCCCATTGTCAATACATGTACAGTTGCACCTGCAACTTGTGATTTCAAACGAAGTGCTTGTTCTAAGGCATTCAAATCTTCGGGATTATAAATGGCAGGAAGCGCAGCACGGTTTACCGTTCCATCAGCTTTCATAGCATCTTTTCCTACGTTTCGAGTGTCGGGCACTTGTTTGGCAAGAACTACAATTTTAAAACTCATTTTCTTTATATTATATTTGTGTTAATATTATTTTTAAGACAACGGAAAACAGACAATAGACAATAGACAACAGACAACGGACAACAGACAACGGACAACAGACAACGGACAACAGACCAATAAATAACGCGAAGCTAATAACGTGCAAAGCACTAAATAAAGGCGAAGCCAACACTGTTTTTTTTTGACCACGCAAAATTAGCAGTTTTTGTCGAACCTGCAATCCAAAATTGCACAAAATTACTTAAATGTACCTTATTTTTGCTGCTTTAAAAATACATAAAAAATAAGCGCGAAACTTTTCACAAAGTCTCGCGCTCGAATAGGTATTAGTTTTTTTTTAAGGTATAAAAAAGATTGTGTTGTTTAGTTAACGGTGGCAAAGAAACGGTGTTTTATCGATGCGCACAATCCAAAAAATATGTTTTACAACCTATTTTTGATTGTTTTTAGTGTTCTCTTGTGACGCTTGTGTAGTTTTGTTGTGTGTAAAATCTTGAAATTCAGTTGTATATAATTTATTGTGTTTGATTAGTGAAAAATGCTTAAATAGAGGTGTTTTTTTTATTTTTGCCTAATTATTTCTTCGCTGTCTCCAAATTTGCCACGAGTTGACTGAGTTTTGCCAAAGTACATACGCCCCTGGTCCAATAGATGATAATGGATTAAGATATATTTGTGCCATCCAAATTGCCAATACTGTGTTTTTTTGTCCGAGTCCTTGTCCGCCAGCCACTGTATCGTCCAGTTTGCGGCCAATACGCCGCCCGAGCCAAAATTGAAAAACACAAATTACCAATGCACCTATTGCTATAGCCAACTCAATAACAATTTGCGATTCTCCTTGAGCAATAATAAATTCAACTGTTCGTCCGGTAACAACAGTAAGTGCTATGCTCCACAAATAAAACGAAATACCCGATTTGGATTGCATATATTTACCTGCTTTAGGTAAAAACTTATTTATAAGCAATGCTGCTATAAAAGGAATTATCAATAGAAATCCTACTCGTTTTGAGATTTCGAATACCGAATCAAAAAAAGGCAATTCATTATAACCGATATACGAAAAAAACAATGGAGCAAATAGTGCAACCGTAAAATTGCTAATCAGGCTGTAAGCTGTCAGGCTCGCAATGTTACCTTTGAGCATGCCGGCAATTACGGGAGCCGCAGTAGCTGTAGGGGCTAAAATACAAATCATTACACCTTGAGCCAGAATTGTATTTATTGGATTTAAAATAAAATATACACCTACACTTCCTACAATTTGTACTACAATAAGCCAAAGATGCATTTTGGTAAATTGTATGTTTTTTAACGACAACTTAGTGTACGTAAAAAGCAACATTATAAATATTAAATAAGGAATCAAAAATGCCAACACACTCACATAATTGTGAAATATTATGCCCGTAGTCATAGCCAAGGGCATCATATAGCTTTTCAGTTTTTTAAGCATTTTCTAGTGCTTTTTTGTCGATACGGCGGGTTACATATCCGTAAATTAATAATGCAAAAAACGATACAAGTCCAATGCCAACAAAAACATACCAAATATAATGTGCTTGTGCAGTTGCAGCCGTGTACGCTTCGGTCGATGCAAAATTACGTGGATCGGGACAGTATTTTTCGAGTAAAATGCCCGAAAGTCCAAATGCAAAAAGATAGGAGAAAAATGAGTGTAAATGGCTAAAGCCTAAATATAAACCCTCTTCGCCTTTAGGCGATTGAAGCGAAAAGTACTCCAGAAAACGGGGCGAGATAAAACATTCAGCAATGGCTTGCATGGCTATCCCGATAATCATCATAAATGCCACTGGGTGCATGCCCAAAATAAAATCGGTGCCAATTTGAGTGCCAAATGACATAGCCAAAGCCGAAAGTGGTATAATTAACATGCCTATTGTCATCGAAAACAAAGCGGTTCGTTTTTTCATAAACGAAGTTATAAAGTTTACTAAAACAAACACTACAAACGGATTGACATTAGCATACCAACCTGGCGAAGCATCTTCGCCTATCATTCGAATTACGTATTTAGGCATGGTAGCGTACATTTGACCCTGAATAAGCCAAAAACCGCTTATAATTAATATTAACAAGATAAGTCGTCCGTTTTGAACAACTTTCAATAATCCTCGTCCTATTTCGGCAAAACTTTTTCCTTGTCCTTCGGTTTTTACCGATTTATACAAAAAGAAAACTGTAACTAAAGCTGCAAGGGTCATACCTGCTGAGAAAAAATTCAGATAAACGAGCCCTTGGTCGCCGAGGCTTTTGCGAAGTGGGTCAACCACTGTTTTTCCAATAAAAGCACCAATATTTACCATCATGTAAAAAATAGCAAAACCACGAGCACGAGTTTCAGATGTTGTTTCGCGAGCTACAGTGCCCGAAATTACTGCTTTGATAAACGAGCCTCCAACCACTATAAGTAATAAAACAGGAACAATAGTCCAGCGTAAGTTGCTTGTATTAAGTCCATTAAAAGTGGTTATCATTTCGTATTTTACAAGCCCTGCACTTTCGAGCAAAGTAGGCAAAATACCTAATCCGCCATATCCTAATGTTAATAATCCAAAGGCAAGTACAATGGCCGATCGGAATCCGATTTTATCGGCATAAGCACCTACAAATGTTGGGAGTAAGTATAAAAATGCTGAAAATGTACCTGAAATAAATCCGGCTTCAATATCCGAAAATCCCCAGACATTGGACAAATATATTGTAATGACTATGAAAACAGCGTAATATGCTAAGCGCTCTAATAATTCAACTGAATTCGCAACCCAAAAGGCTTTAGTGAAATTTTTGAACATAATTTTATAATTTAAAAATGTGTAAGCAAAAGTACTAAAATAATGAATGATAATTTGTTGTGAATTTTATAATTAAGTTTATTTGAATAAATGTTTTGTTGATTAACAAATTAATATACGTGATGTGCAGGATTATTTTGTAATTTTGTAGACTTTGTTCCTGATTGTTTTCTAACTTCTAACTAATTTCTAACTTCTAGTTTATTAAAATGAATAGAATATTTTTGATTGGCTATATGGGTTGTGGAAAAACCACACTTGGTAAGCGCCTTGCTGCTTCATTAGGCTTTGCGTTTATTGATTTGGATGGATTTATTGAAGAAAAATTTCACAAGTCGGTGGCGACTATTTTTGCCGAAATGGGACAGGACGAATTTCGCGTAATGGAAAAAAATGCCTTATCTGAAGTGGCCGAATTCGAAAACACGGTAATTGCCACTGGTGGAGGAGCACCTTGCTTTTTCGATAATATTGATACGATGAACAGGACAGGACTTTCGGTTTACATCAAACTTTCGCCTGAACAACTTGCTACCCGTTTGGAGAATTCGAGAGCGGGAAAACGGCCGCTAATTGCGGGGAAATCAGGGGAGGAGTTGCGTTCGTTTATTACAGATGGATTGCTTCAGCGCGAAAAATTTTACTTACAAGCACGCCTGATTGTAGCTGGTAGCGACGATGATATTATTCGAAAAATTAGTCAATCCTTGGCCTAAAATACACCCGTTTTTCTTCAATAATAAGTTTATTCCGCTAGTTTTTTGAGCAATAGCTCCACACCTTTTTTTACATCCTGCGTTTCGTGCAATGCTTTGATAAAGGCGCTACCTATAATAGCTCCTGAGGCATAGCGGTTTACCATATCTCGCGTTGATTTATTCGAAATGCCAAAGCCTATCAATCGTGGATTTTTAAGATTCATGGCATTAATCCGATTAAAATAATCTACTTTGTTATCGAACGAACTTTGTGTGCCTGTAACTGCTGCCGACGAAACCATGTAAATAAACCCGTTGGTGTGGCTGTCAATTAATCGAATACGATCTTCGGATGTTTCGGGGGTAATCAAAAATATAAATTCGAGGCTGTAACGCTCAGCAATTTCTTTGTATTCAGCTAAAAAATCACTCATGGGTAAATCCGGAATTATCATTCCATCAGCACCAACTCTATTACATTCAATACAAAAAGCCTCAAATCCAAATTGCATAATGGGATTTAAGTAGCCCATCATAATCAATGGAATGTGAATGTGTTCGCGTACATTTGTAAGTTGGTCGAATAGTTTGCGAATGCTCATGCCATTTTGTAAAGCTTTCTGACTGCTATTCTGAATAACAATTCCATCGGCCATGGGATCCGAAAAAGGTACGCCAATCTCAATTAAATCAACTCCGTTGGCTTGTAAGCATTCAAGTGTAGGCACGGTATCGTTTAAAGTTGGATAACCTGCCGTAAAATAAACCGACAAAATATTTTCCTTTTTTATCTCAAATAATTGATTAATTCTATTCATCTGTTTACATATTATGGCTACAAAGATACAAAAATACCTTGAATTTTGAAAAACATATATAATACAAAACGGGACTGTTTTCAGTTCGAAACAATCCCGTTTTGATGTAATTAAAGCTATTGATGCTTATTTTTTATATTCGTCCCAGTTGGTATTTAGCATATTGCCCGATTTCATAAATTCGGTATGCATTTCGAAACAAGCATGCAAGTTAGTTGGCGTGTGACATGGGCCCGAAAGTTCCAAATAACCACGCAAAATATCTTTGTACGAAGGGTCTACGCAATTTTCAATAATTTCTTCGGCGCGTTGAATAGGTGATTTTCCACGTAAATCGGCTACGCCATGTTCGCTGATAATGATATTTACAGAGTGCTCATTTTGGTCAACGTGACTT